>JAIOJV010000036.1 GCA_019911805.1 Gammaproteobacteria bacterium | reverse complement strand
TGCGTTCTACAATGCCAAACGTCGGCATCAGTCGCTTGACAGGAAAACGCCGGACAGTGTGTATTACCAAGACGCCGCCAGGATGGCAGCATGACCCGAGGCAGCACTTATCACGCTGTCCAATTTTTGGGGTCCACTTCTAGGAAACCGGCAACCCGAATATTTTCATTAAGCTCGGATACACCGTTATCAACCAAGCACCGGCAAACGGATTCGAGAGCTTGGATGGGAAATCGGTTACGAAGGTCGACATGTGCCGCATGCTGACCTAACATCGCCTTCAAGACATTTTTGTTATGCGCTTTGGGAATTCTAATAAACTATCAACATTTAGTGTCTAAGGCATGAAATACCAAATGATAGCGAATCGTATGAAAGGTGGGCGTTAAGTGAACGGTGACCGAGACACCATCGCGCGGTTACGCGTGCATATTCCATCGTTCGAATGTGTTCCGGGGTGTCGTGATTGTTGTGGCCCGGTGACTACTTCCTCAGAAGAAATGTCGCGCCTCCCGGTGAAGTCTGCTGCCGAGCACGAGGCGGCATTGAATGACCTTAACTGTGTACACCTGGGGTCCAATGGCTGCGAGGTATACGCTGAGCGTCCACTGATTTGTCGATTGTTTGGTACAACACCACGTATGGCCTGCCCAAACGGTCGTCGCCCGGAACGCATGGTTGACCCCGGCATTGAGCGTCAAGTCCATCACTACATCGCTAACACACGGCAAGTGTTGGTGTGAGTGCGTAATGACGTGTTGTGACTTTAATGGCGTGCTACGTTGCCATTACAAGCGACTGTGGTGTCAGGCTGACCAGTAGAGAATGTACTTTTTGTTATCCCAAAGGTTTCCCGTGGCAGGTCAGGGAAACTCCGTCTTGACGTACACATCCGTGATCTCTCTGCCATTCCAGACATAGCAGTAGTGCTTGCCCTGAACCACGGGTTGCATGACGCGGGGTCGGAACACCGCGATGCACTCCCCGTTGGGGTTGCGGACACTGCTGTAATGGATGCCATTCGATCCGGCGGCGCGGAGCGTCTTGGCAAAGGCCTGCGCAGGCCCGTACTGGTCGGGATCCGGCGCATAGATGTCCGGCAGCTCAGCTTGCCGCCCCGCGATGCAGTGCAGCTCGGCATCGATGTCGGATGCGTAGCTGCGCATGTCGATCTCGATCGGCGGCTCCCGGGTGGCGGCGAGGAACCGCGACCGGTGAAACCGCGTCTCGGCCACGGCCGTCTCGAGGGTCTTGGCCGCGTAGTACACTCCGTAGCTGCCGTCCGTGAAGCGACTGCCCTCCCCGTTCAGATGCGTGAAGGCGGCCATGATGGGTGTGGTTCCATCCCCGAATATCCGATCTTCCCTGGGCACTAAGGCAAGCTCGCCCAGTTCCTCCCGCAAGCGGTCGTTGGTCAGCCCCTCGATCGCCGTGATGATGTCCAGATACTCAGCGCTCGCGACCCGATCGAAGAGACCCACCGGTGGAAACCGGCTGGAGACCAGCCGCCAGGAAGGCTTCCAGCCGATGCGCCGCAGGTCCGGGGTCATGACCAGCCGCGTTGGGCATCCAGGTACTGCCGGACGACATACAGGTCCGCTACGTTGCCGGCGAGCATGCGGTCCAGCGCGGGGCGCCCGCCGAACAACGGGGCATCGTTGGGCCGGTGGATCCAGGTGTCTGCGGCTTCCGGTTTCGGCAGCAGGATCTGCAAGTCTTTGTAGATACCAAAGATATAGGAAAGCCGTTCCAGCTTCTCTCGGTTCAGGCGCGCACCCTCCGGCGCTCGCTTCCACTTGAAGAAGGTGCTGCGGGTGCGCTCATCGAAGCCAAGCAGGGTCATGGCCTGCTCGGTATCCAGTTTCCAGGCCTCGGCGATGTTGAAGTAGGTACGCAGGGCAGCTCCGGCCGTCTTGGCCGGATCCTGGGCGAGTTTTTGGGCCGTCGCGGTATTCATCGTGTTGTCCCTCCGAGTAGTCTTGGCTACCTGGTCGGTAGGTACAATATAGCACTTTAATGATGATTGTGTATGAACTGCTGCTGCGCTTGGATGATCAGGGCCAATGGGCCGGCAGGTGGTGTGGTCCAACGTAACGGGCGGGAAACAGTGTTTATTTAAGGGGAGCAGCTCCAAACCGACCTGGGTGTTCGTTGTTGGCAGGGAGGGCCAACTGTTCCACCGGCACCGGCCGCCCGATGAGATAGCCTTGCACATAGTTGCAGCCCAGCTTACGGAGCAGCTGTAATTGCTCGTCGGTCTCTACGCCTTCCGCTACCACATCGATCTCGAGGCTGTGGGCGAGTGCGATAATCGCCTTCACCAGCGTCACCGCGCGTTGATCCTGGGGCAATTTCGAGGTGAAGATGTAATCAATCTTCAGTACATCGATCGGTAACTGGCTCAGATAGCTCAAAGACGAAAACCCCGTCCCGAAATCATCCAGGTAGATACGGACCCCCAGCTCGCGGACCTGGTGCAGCACGTCTGCCGCCCGGTCGAGGTCGTGCATGATCGCCGTCTCCGTAATCTCGATTGCCAGCCCGGGAGTGCCGCCACGCAAGCCGGTCTGCTCCAGTGTCTGGCGCAGCTCATCGATGAAGCCTTCCCGCAGAAGCTGCGGGGTGGCGACGTTGACAGACGCCGAGAAATTCCCCATTCCAGTGGCCCGCCAAGCCGCGATCTGCCGACAGCCCTGCTCCAACACCCAGCGCCCGAGCGCATGGATCAAGCCGTTTGCTTCAGCCACGGGGATAAACTGGTTCGGCCCGACATCCCCGAGCGTTCCGTTATGCCAGCGCAGCAGCGCCTCCGCCCCGACCGGCCGCAGCGTCTCGATAGCCACCACCGGTTGATACACCACAGAGAATTCGTTGCGTTCCAAGGCGCAGCGGAGTTCGTGTTCGAGGCGCAGCTGTGAGTGCGCGAGTGTATTCAGGCTGGTCGAGTAGAACGTACAGGCACCGGGAGCGGTCACGGCCGTATGGAGGGCCAGCGCCGCGTACTGGATCAGGTCTTCTGCATTATCGGCGTCATCAGGATACAGGGCGGCACCCCCACGCAATGGCAATGGCAATTGCGTGGCCTCGTCGTCCATCTCGATGGTGGGACCTGCCAGCAGTCGCTCCGAAAGATGAACCAAATCTGCGCTCTGTGCCATATCGGCCAGGACCAGCGTGAACTCGTCCTGACCGGTTCGCGCCACGGTATCGCCTTCCCTCACCGCCGCCGTCAGGTAATCCGCCAGCTGCTTGCGCAGGCGATCTCCAACATGACGTCCACGAATATCCACCAACCGTGTAAGCTCCGGGCAATCCACGACCACGACGGCTACCGCGCGCTGATCATGGAGTGCGTGGGAAAGGGCCTGCTGTACGCGACCCGTCAACAGGGTTTCATTGGGTAATCCCGTGAGTACGTCGTAGTATGTGAGCGTATGCAGGCTGTTGGATTTGTCGATGATCTCCAATCCGAGGCTGATATCGGCGGCAATCTCCTCCAGCAGGGCCGCCTCCTGTTCGTCGAATACCTGCCCGGCCCCACCATAGAGCTCCAGCCAGCCGGGCACCGGCTGACTTCTTGCACAGTCGGAGACCGGCAAGGCCGCGACAGCCGCTATGCCATGAAGCTTTGCCACTTTGTGCCATGCGCCGGGTAACGCGACCTCTTCCAGCTCGGAGAGCCAGATCGGGTCCACAACCTCCGGGCGGCCTATGACCTCCTTCAGCGGCGCTGCCATGGCCGGCGACCAGCCACCGGGCAAGCCGGCCTGGGCCACGACTTTGAGGGCCTTGTCCGGCCCCTCAGGCAGAAAGATGCGGGCACCCAGGAAGCTGCCCTTCTCGACCGCAAGTTCACAGGCCGTCTGGGCCAACTCCTCGCAGGCCCGGACCCGAACGATCGCGCTGTTGATGCCGCTGAGGAACTGATAGGTCCGGTTCAGTCGTCGGACCTGCCGCTGCTCCCCGTACAACTGCTGCAGGTGGCGGCCGACCAACCACGCCAACAGCAATGCGGTGAAGCCGACATAGATCCATCCTTTATAGGTCTGGAAAAGAAGTCGCTCGCCCGGATTATCGACCAGCAGACCCAGGAGGCGATCCGAGAACAGGATCCACAGGGCCCCCACCGTGGCGTAGATGGCGGTGATACGAAGGGTAATCCAACGAGGCCTCAGCCCCTCGGTTCGTGAGGTTATCTCTCTCGATTGCATACGGTTCCGTCCGAATCTGCGTTACGCGCCGTATCGACCCTGCAGGCAAGTATCCAGTCCGTCGGCAACCTACTAATATTCTGTAGAACGTAGGGTGTTTACGGTGGATCAGCGACAATATTGAAGAAGGTGCGCAGGCTGGCCTGGGCGGTCCAGATTGGATCCTGGACGCGCCTTCTGGGTGATCGCGGTGTTCATGCCACCGCCTACCGGCAACGGTCGGGGTTGGCGTGTCGGCGAGTACAATATAGCACTCGATCCCGGGATGAGAATCAGGTGCTGCGGGGGTGTCGCCCGGTGGTGGGATCGGGACTGTCGTGACCTTGGCGGCTGCCGGGGAGTAGCAAAAAGTTTGTTTCGCTTTGACAGCGCGTTAGCATGCACCCTCACGACGGACTTTCACTTTCGGGTAACAGCCATGGTCACTGCCATCATCCTCATCAACGTCGAACGCCACCTGGTGAACGAAATCGCCGAGCAGCTCGCCGGCATGCGGGAGATTTCCGAGGTGTTTTCGGTCAGTGGTGAGTACGATCTGATCGCAGTCGTGCGGGTGGCGGACACCGATGCGATGGCGGAACTCGTGACCAGTCATCTGCTGAAGATCGATGGCATCGAGAAGACCGCGACGTTGCTGGCCTTCAAGGCCTATTCGCGTCACGACCTGGAGGCGATGTTCTCCTTATAGAGCATGTTGCGCCGGTAGGGGCGTGCCGCGCGTCGTCGCGGCACGCCCTCACCGCCGCGGTTACTCCTGCTCGGGCAGATCCACCGGCTTGCAGTCCAGCGTCTTACGACCGTAGATCATGGCCGACACCAGGCCGCTGCGCTCCTTGATCTCGATCACGACCACGGCGAGGATGTGCAACAGTGCCGCACCGCCCAGCACGATGAAGACGATCTTGTGCAGTGTGATGTAGGGCTTGCGGAACTCGCGCATCGCCTCCCAGGCCGCGGGATCCACCATCTCCTTGTTGCCTGGCAGCAGGGTCGCCGGGTCCACACCGGGCGCGGCGACCCAGCTGGCGATCCAGCTGCCCAGTGGCGGGTAGTAGATGTCGGTGCCGGCCACTACCAGGCCGGTCACGCCCTGCACCGCCAGCAGTACGAACAGCACCAGCACCATCAGCCGGCCGAGCGGGTTGTGGCCCAGGTAGCGGCGCTGTCCGCCGTTGCCGAGGCTGCTCAGGTAGGCACGCAGTTCGCGGAAATAGCCTCTGCCGAAGGGCAGGACCGCACCCCAGCGGGTGTAGCGGCTGCCCATGAAGCCCCACACGAAGCGCCAGCCGAGGTTCAGGACCATCACATAGCCGACCCAGACGTGGAAGGTCTTGAGGAACACCTTGGCATCGGCCGAGATGCCCAGCGCCTTGCCGTTGTAGATGATCAGACCGATGCCCAGGAGCAGCAGCACGGTGGTGAAGTTGACCCAGTGGAAAATACGCACGGAGCGGTCCCATACGGGATAGTAGGTTGTGGTTGCCGGATCGGCCATCGCTGCGGCCCTCTGTTGGTGGATGTGCCGGACAGGCTAGCGATCTTGGCTTAACTCAAACTGAAAAGGTGTGCCTCGGCCCGGACCGGCCGAGGGCGGATATGGCCCGGTGATCGTCCGCCCGCACGGCCGGCTGATGGTGCTGGTGCGTCCCGCCGATCGTCCATGACGACGCCAGCCCCATGCTCACCGAGGTCTGCGACAAGGCCCTCCGTGGTGCGGATTTTCTCTACACCCTGCGCCTCTCCAGCGGCGTTCGGGTGCTCAGCCTGGTGCCGAGCCATCACGACCACGCCAGCGGCGAACGCATCGGCATTCGCCTCGAACTCGATCATTCGGTTATGTTCCGGCGCTAGAACTTCTGCGTATAGCGGACGTAGAAATCCTGGTCGGTACGGTCGCGCTGGGCACCGATGATGCTGTCGAGATCCTTGCGTTCCCGCAGGCGTGCCTCGACGCTGCGGTTGCTGTCGATGCGCCACTGATAGCGCCCTTCGATCAGGCTGTTGTTGTTGCGGAAATCGGGTGACAGTAACCAGCCGGATTCCACATGACCGTAGACCAGGCCGAAGCTGTGGCGGGGGATGATATCGATGAAATTGAAGGTCACCTGCGCGGCCAACCCGCCGGCATCACCGCTGGTACCCGTCTTCACGGCAGCCTCGGTCGGGGTGTTGGGCGCATAGCCCCCTTCACCGGCGAGCATGAACTTGGTGCCGCTGCCCCCCAGCGGCCACTGGGCCGCCAGGCGCCCCACCAAACCCCAGTAATCCTCGATGCGTCCCGTGGCCGTGCCATCACGGCGCAGGGCATCGGGCAGGTAATTGATATCGATAGCGCGTTGCACTACCGGGCCCACGCGCTGGGTGCTCTCCAGGGAAAAGAAGGCCATCACGCGGCTGTCATCTTCACTGAAATTCAAGGGGGAGCGCAGGACATTGGTGGGGCCGGCCGAGAGGTTGCGCTGCAGGATGACATGGCTGTTCCAGCCGTTGTCGCCCTTGCGGGTGACGCGCAGGCCGTCGGTCCAGGTGATGTCGACGTTCGGGCTGTCGTTGCGGTCCAGGGACTTCTTGGCGACGCCAACCAGTTCGAACTTGGTCTGCATGCGCCCGAGGGTGACCTGCCAACGGTCATCGGGGCTGTAGGCGAGATAGAGTTCGTCGAGGGTGGAATCCCCCCGGCGCAGGCCGTCAGTGGCGGGGGCGCTGGTGAAGAACTGAAAGTGATTGTCGTTCTCGTAGGTGGAGTAGCGCCCCGCGAAACGGGTCTTGGCACGCCAGCGGTCACTGAGTTTCGCTTCCAGTCCCAGGCGGATGCGGGCCCGGAGCTCGTCCGTGACGTCGCTGCTGCCGTCGCGGTCGTCGCGTTCCAGGGAGTAGTAGCCAGCGCGCAGGTCGGCGCTCCAGGACAGGGTGTCATTGATGGGGTTGGCAGCCTGGCTGGCGGGGGTCACGGTCAGGCAGCCGCAGGAAAGGAATAAAATTTTTAATTTCATATTGGTACTCCTGGCACCCAGTGAAAAATACGCACGGGGCGGCCCCCTGCGGGAGCGGTCGTGGTTGCCGGATTGGCCATTACTGCGCCCCTCTGTTGATGGATGAACCGGACAGGCTAGCGCTGCCGGCTTAATTCAAACTGAAAATTGCGCCCCGGGCCGGCTGTGGACGGCGCGCCGTCGGGGCGCACCATCCGCACGGCCTTTCGAGTATCCTGAGGCCGAATTCCGAGCAGCGAGCCCTGCCATGCCCGACTTCAGCACGCCCCTGACCGCCGAACCCCTGCCCTCCGTGCGGACGGTCGCGCACCTGGTCTACGCCCTGCATACCGTCGCCATTCTGATCGGTTTCGCCGGGTCCACCACCGTCATCGGCAGTTTCGTGGGCAGCGTGCCTTCGATCGTCGCGGTGGTCATGAGTTACGTAAAGCGCGGCGATGCGCGTGGCTCCTGGGCGGAATCCCACTACCGCTGGCAGATCCGTACCTTCTGGTTCGCCCTGCTGTGGCTGGTGGTCGCCCTGCTGCTGATCCTGAGCATGCTCGGTGCACCGATCGGCTTCGGCGTACTGGTCGCGGCCACGGTCTGGCTGATCTATCGCATCGCCCGCGGCTGGCTGCGGCTGCTCGATGGGCGGCCCATGTACGTCTGAGCGCGGCCAGTCAGTCCTGCGGTGCGGCATCTCAGCCGCCGGCCGTCCCGGCCGGCTGCAGGGAATCATCGCCTCTGCGCGCCAGTACCTGCATGACGTGAGTCAAGGCCACTGCCGTGATCGGCCGGATCGCCCTCGATGTCTCGGGGGCTTCATTCATAACTTAATGTTTTACAATGTAATTGGACGCGACAGGCGAAAATATGGTATGCTGCGGACCTATATTTTTGGCGTCCATACCTCCCCGATGAGTGTCGAGCACCCTGTACCCCCCGACCCGTCGCCCCCGCCGATACCGTGCGCGACCGGCAGGCCCGTGCGGTGGTGCAGCAGCTGCGCATCGTCTATCGCGCCATGCAGGAGCATTCGCGCTGGGTGGAGCGGCAGTGCGGCGTCAGTGCCGCCCAGCTGTGGGCCTTGTGGGAGCTGAGGAACCGGCCGGGGCTGCGCGTGTCGGAACTCTCACAGGCGCTGTCACTGCACCCGTCGACCACCAGCAATCTACTCGACAAGCTGGAGAAGAAGGGCCTGGTCGAGCGCCGTCGCGGCGGTCCCGATCAGCGCGTGGTACAGGTGTCCGTCAGCCCGGCCGGCGAGGCACTGATCAGGCGCGCCCCGCGCCCCGCACAGGGCGCCATCTCCGCTGCCCTGGCGCAACTGTCGGACGGTGACCTCGCCCGCCTGAGCCAGGGGCTGGCGGCACTGATCAGCCCGATGGAAGGCGCGGACCGCGATGCGGCGCTGCGGCCCATGGCGGGTGGACTCTAGGTGCCGTCGTGGGCCGGTCTGGATTCGTTTTCGAGCTGTGACACAGGAGACAATAACGATGAGTAAGGACATGATGTTCTACTGCATTCCCCAGCAGGCCTACATGGCCACCAATAACTGCAACAAGCTGCGCAAGCGGCCGGTGGGCAAGGTGCCGGCGGGCACGCAGCCGAAGCTGCGCGCCTGCGAGACCTGCGGGATGTATCCGCTGGTCGATACCCGCAAGGTGCCCATGGTGAGCCTCAGTGCGTACCTCGGCGGCGAGCGCCCGGGCGAGGTGAATCTGCAGTCCGCGAGCGCCCGCAAGCTGCTGCGCGAGCACCTCGAACTGGAGACCGTTCAGGCCGGTGCCTGATTTCCGGCGACGCCCGGGCAGCGTGATGCCGGCGCCACGCCGCCGGCTACCGGTCACCGTCGCACACCTTCACAGAGGAGCCCTGGGGTGCGGCCTGCCGCTGGCCCGGGGTCGATCTGCATGGCGGAACCGCTGAGTCCTTCCAGACAGCCGCGCCCCCTGGTCTTCGGGGAAGTCCTGTTCGATTGCTTCCCCGACGGTCAGGAGATCATGGGCGGCGCACCCTTCAACGTCGCCTGGCACCTGCAGGGGTTCGGTGCCCGGCCGTTGTTCGTCAGCCGCATCGGCGAGGATGCCCGCGGGGCGCGTGTGCGTGCTGCCATGGGCACGTGGGGCATGGACGACAGCGGTCTGCAGCGCGACAACCACCATCCTACCGGCGTCGTGCGCATCGCGCAGGACGGCGCGTCGCACAGCTTCGATATCCTGCCCGACCAGGCCTACGATCATATCGACCGCGCGGCGGCCGTGGCGGCGGCCCAGTCCCTCGCGCCGGCCCTGCTCTACCATGGCAGTCTCATCACCCGTGCGCCACCGGCACGCGATGCACTTGCGGGTCTGCGCGAGGTCAGTGGCGCGCCGACTTTCGTCGACATCAATCTGCGTGCCCCCTGGTGGGAGCCCGGTCGGACCGAGGTCCTCATGCGCGGCGCGCGCTGGCTCAAGCTCAATGACGAGGAGATCGCGGCGCTGCGGCCGGTGTCCGCCGCCGCCGAACCCCGCGCTGCGGTTGTGGACGCGGCCATCCGGCTGCGCGCCGAACTCGGTGTCGAGCGCATCATCCTGACCTATGGCGCGGCAGGCGCGAGCTACGTGGACGACCAGGTCGTCTCCGGCCAGCCGCCGCCGGTGCCGGTGCTCGTCGATACCATCGGTGCGGGTGATGCCTTCAGCGCCGTAACCATTCTGGGCCTGCTGCACGGCTGGGATGCGCCGACCTCGCTGCAGCGTTCGCTCGACTTCGCGGCGCGCATCTGCGCTCAACGCGGTGCCACGGCAGCGGACGCTGCGCTATATAAAGGGTATCGCGAGGCCTGGGGGCTATGATCCTGAAAAACGCAGTCCGTCACGAAAAGCATACGGAAGACACTGACATGAAACCGTATCGCGAAGCCCCGGCCCAACACCTGGCGCGTGCGGAGGGCGGTGGTGTGCACCCTATGGTCTGGTCGGTATTTTTCCGTGTGTTTCCCTGGCAACTACGGTTAGCGGGATGAATCGGGCCGACGGACGCTACCTGGTGCTCATCAGCATCCATGGCCTGCTGCGCGGCCATGATCTCGAACTGGGCCGCGATGCCGACACCGGCGGCCAGATCAAGTACGTGGTCGAGCTCGCACGCGCACTGGCGCGGCATCCGGACGTCTGGCGCGTGGACGTACTGACGCGCCAGGTGATCGATCCCAAGGTCTCCCCCGACTACGCCGAACCCCTGGAGCCGCTCGCCGACCGCGCCTTCATCGTGCGGCTGCCCTGCGGGCCGCGCCGTTACCTGCGCAAGGAAGTGCTCTGGCCCTATCTCGACAGCTTCACCGATCACGCCCTGCAGCACCTGCGCCGGGTCGGGCAGGTGCCGGATATCATCCACAGCCACTATGCCGACGCCGGCTATGTCGGCAGCCGGCTGGCGGCGCTGCTCGGCGTACCACTGATCCACACCGGCCACTCGCTGGGCCGCGAGAAGCAGCGCCGCCTGCTGGTGCAGGGCCAGCGCAAGGATGCCATCGAGGCGCAGTACAACATGAGCCAGCGCATCGAGGCGGAAGAGCTGACGCTGGACCACGCCCAGCGTGTCATCGCCAGTACCCAGCAGGAGGTCGAACAGCAATACGCCAAGTACGCCAACTACCAGCCCGAGCGCATGGACGTGATCCCGCCGGGCACCGATCTGGAGCGCTTCCATCCGCCCACGCCCGATGACGACGATGGCGCCGTGGAGTCGGTACTGGGTCGTTTTCTGCGTCATCCGGAGCGGCCGCAGATCCTGGCGCTGTCGCGCGCCGATGAGCGCAAGAACATTGCCACCCTGGTCGAGGCCTATGCCACCCAGCCGGGGCTGCGCGACCAGGCCAATCTCGTCATCGTCGCCGGCAACCGCGACGATATCCAGCAGCTGGACCGCGGGGCGCGCACCGTGCTCACCGACCTGCTGCTGGCGATCGACCGGCACGACCTCTATGGCCATGTGGCCTATCCCAAGCACCACGCCGCCGACGACGTGCCGGCCTTTTACCGCTGCGCGGCCCGCAGCCGTGGCGTGTTCGTCAATCCGGCGCTCACCGAACCCTTCGGCCTGACGCTGCTCGAGGCGGGGGCCAGTGGTCTGCCGGTGCTGGCGACCCACGACGGCGGGCCGCGCGACATCCTGCGTAACTGCCGCAACGGCAAGCTCATCGATCCGCTCGATGCGCGTGCCATGGGTCGCGCGCTGGCGGGCATGCTCGCCACCCCGGACGACTGGGACCGCTGGGCGCGCAACGGTATCGCCGGCGTCGATCGTCACTATTCCTGGAAGGCGCATATCCAGAGGTATCTCAAGCTGCTCGATCGCCTCGAAGGCGGGCGCCGCGCGCGGCGGCAGCTTCATTTCGGCCGCAGCCGCATGCCGACCATCGACCGCATGATCGTCTGCGCGCTGGACAACACCCTGCTGGGCGACCCTGCCGGCCTCGACGCCTTTCGCAAACTGCTCGAATCGTACCGCGACCGCGACCGCATCGGTTTCGGTATCGCCACCGGGCGCTCGCTGGCCGACACGCTGCCGCTCATCGAGCAATACCGGCTGCCGCGCCCGGACCTGCTCATCACGGCCGTCGGTGCCGTGATCCACTACGGTCACAAAATGGTCGAGGACCAGGCCTGGACCCGGCATATCGATCACCGCTGGGATCTGAAGGGTCTGCGCGCCGCGCTGCGCGGCCTGCCCGGGCTGAAGTTACAGCCCAAGCGGGAGCAGCACCCGTTCAAGCTGAGCTACTTCATCGATCCCGCCAAGGCGTTGCCGGTGCGCCGGCTGGTGCGTCATCTGCGCGAGCGGGATCTGCACGCCAACGTCGTGTTCTCCCGCGATATGTTCCTGGATCTGCTGCCGGTGCGCGCCTCCAAGGGCCTGGCGCTGCGGCACGTCCTCGGCCGCTGGGGCATCCTGCCCGACGCCGTGCTGGTCGCCGGCGGCTGCGGTAGCGACGAGGAGCTGCTGTCTGGCAATACCCTGGGGGTGGTGGTCGGCAATTACAGCGCCGAGATCGAGCATCTGCGCGGCCAGCCGCGTATCTATTTCGCCACAGCGCACCATGCCAGCGGTGTCATCGAGGGCATGGAGCACTATGATTTTCTGGGCAGAATCCGCTTGTCGGGTGAGGAGGCAGTATGATCGAAGGGCTGCGCGACTATCTGGAGCAGCACCGCGAGCGGGTGTTCATGCTGCTGCGCTATTACAGCAAGCTCGGCCGGCCGTTCCTGTTGCAGTCGGACCTGTGGGACGGGCTGCAGGAATTCTGCGCACAGGCGGGCGAGGACTTCGCCACCGACGGTGCGCTCGCCGACAGTATCGCGCGCACCCAGGAGGCGGTGGTCGAGGCGCCCTGGGTGTGTCTGGCGATCCGCCCGACTGTCGCCCGTTGGGTCTATCTGCGCTTTCACCTCGATGCCATGGACTACACCGAGATCCCGGTTGGCGAATTCCTGGCCTTCAAGGAACGTCAGGTGAACGGTCACGACCATGCCGATGACTGGACGCTGGAGATCGATCTCGGGCCGTTCAATCGGGAATTCCCCAAGCTGCGCGAGTCGCGTTCGATCGGGCGTGGGGTGGAGTTTCTCAATCGCCGGCTGTCGAGCCGGCTGTTCGAGCAGATCAACCACGACGACAATGGTCTGCTGGCATTTCTGCGGGTCCATCAGGTCGGCGGCCGGCACCTGATGTTGAACGACCGCATTGTCGGTGTCGCCGATCTGCGCCAGGCGCTGCGCCGCGCCGACTACTATCTCGCCGATCAGCCGAGCGACGCGGGCTGGGAACAGGTCGGCCATGGGCTCCAGGAGCTGGGGTTCGAGCCGGGCTGGGGGCGCAACGTCAGCCGCATGCGGGAGACCTTGCACCTGCTGTCGGACATCTTGGAGGCGCCGGCACCACAGAACCTGGAGACCTTCCTCGGGCGTGTGCCGATGATCTACAACCTGGCCATCCTATCGCCGCACGGCTTCTTCGGGCAGGCCAATGTGCTCGGCCTGCCCGATACCGGCGGCCAGGTGGTGTACATCCTCGATCAGGTGCGCGCGCTGGAAAAGGAGATGCGCCACCGCCTGAGCGAACAGGGCCTGGATATCGAACCGCAGATCCTGGTGGTCACGCGCCTGATCCCCGAGGCGCGTGGCACGACCTGCGACCAGCGCCTCGAGGCGATCGCCGGCACGCGCAATGCGCGCATCCTGCGGGTGCCGTTCCGCACCGCCAGTGGCGAGATACTCGGGCCCTGGGTCTCGCGTTTCCAGATATGGCCGTACCTGGAACGTTTCGCCGTCGATGCCGGCCGCGAGATCCTCGCCGAACTCGGCACCCGTCCCGACCTCATCGTCGGTAACTATTCGGACGGTAACCTGGTCGCCAGCCTGCTGTCGCACGAGATGCGTGTCACCCAGTGCAACATCGCGCACGCGCTGGAGAAGACCAAGTATCTCCACTCCGACCTGTACTGGCGGCAGAACGAGGCCGATTACCATTTTTCCGCGCAGTTCACCGCCGATCTGATCGCCATGAATGCCGCAGACTTCATCATCACCAGCACCTATCAGGAGATCGCCGGCGACCGCAACAGCGTCGGTCAGTACGAGAGCTACAGCGCCTTCACCCTGCCGGGCCTGTACCGGGTCGTCAAGGGCATCGACATCTTCGATCCGAAGTTCAATATCGTCTCGCCCGGTGCCGATGCCGACACCTTCTTTCCTTATAGTGAAGCAGAGCGCCGCCTGAAGGTGCTGCAGCCCGAGATCGACGCACTGCTGTGGGGCGGGGCCGCCGAAGATACGCGCGGTGAGCTGGCGGAGCGTGACAAACCCCTGCTGTTCAGCATGGCGCGCCTCGACGCCATCAAGAACATCGCCGGCCTGGTGGAATGGTATGGGCAAAGCGAGTCGTTGCGCGCCCACGCCAACCTGCTGGTGGTCGCCGGGCACACCAACCCCGCGCGCTCCACGGATCGGGAGGAACAGGCGCAGATCGCCCGCATGCACGCGCTCATGGATCAGTACGGCCTCGATGGCCAGGTGCGCTGGCTGGGCCGTCACCTGGACAAGTCGCTGACGGGTGAACTCTACCGCTGCATCGCCGATCGCCGCGGTGCCTTCGTACAGCCGGCACTGTTCGAGGCCTTCGGCCTGACGGTCATCGAGGCGATGATCTCCGGTCTGCCCACGTTCGCGACCCGCTATGGCGGGCCACTGGAGATCATCGAGCACGGCGTGTCGGGTTTTCACATCGATCCGAACCACGGTGACGAGGCGGCCGAGCTCATCGTGCAGTTTTTCGAGCGCAGCGCCGCCGAGGAGGCGTATTGGCGACAATTGTCCGACGGGGGTATCAGCCGGGTACGCAGCCGCTACACCTGGGACCTGTATGCGGAGCGCATGATGACGTTGTCGCGCATCTATGGCTTCTGGAAGTACGTCACCAACCTCGAGCGCGACGAGACCCGCCGTTACCTGGAGATGTTTTACGGCCTGCAGTTCCGCCCGCTGGCTGCAGGCATCGCTACGCCCACTTGATGCCCCTTGCAGAGCAGGCCTGGAGTGGGCAAGACTTAAGCCGTCAGGCTGCCGCCTCACAAGGACACCGACAGGCTCCTTGACACCCTGTACGGCCAGCCGATGTATCCGGGAGTGTCCGCATGCAGGCCAGGTACTATGCCTTGCGTCGCTTCTCCCCCTACCAGGGTATGATCCAGGTAGTGGATGCCGGGCGCGCACGAGCCTATTCCACCGACGGGCGTCACTGGACCGTCCGTCTGCAGGGCGCTGATCAGCACGCGGCCAGTGGCGGCGATGATGCCGCCGCCGACCAGTTGATGCGTGCGCTGAACGAACGGCCGCGTCTGCCGTTCCCGCAGCAGGATCCGATCGAGCTGTGGTTGCTCGACAAGGCGACGCTGCTGCCGCTGGCACTGCTCAAGACGCGCCGCCGACTGGAGGAGATCGACGCGGTGAAGACCCCTGCCTGGCAGCCGTTTCTGACGACCACGTCGGGCTTCCAGTGTGCCGCGCTCGAAACGACGTTCACGACCCGTCGCCACGCCCCTGCCGGCAGTGCGCCGCCGCGTGCCCAGGACGTGCTCGAGCGCCAGGTGAATCTGGTCGCGCGGCCGCGGCCGGTGCTGCAGTGGTTTCAGCGCCTGCCCGATGGCAGCGGCATCGGGCACGACGGCCTGCGGGTGGATAGCCTCCTGCGTGCGCGCCACCTGCCGCGCGAGGCCTTTCCCGAGCTGCTGGTCGCCGACCGCTGGCCGGACTCGACGGCGCAGGCGCTGGTCGACAGCTACCACGCCTGGCATGCGCCGGCGCTGCTCGCGCATCAAAACCTGTCGCATGCGACCCGCCGCTGGCTGGAGGCGGCCGCCTGCCGCAATCCGGCCCGGCTGCTGGACAACCATGCGATGTTTCCGGAGGTGCTCGACCGCGACGCGATGCAGGTGGCGCTGGTGTCTGCCAAGCTGCTGCGCGCCGGTTAGCCCTGCCGCCCCGTCCCCATGAATATCGAATTGCTTTTGGCCACGGAAGCACACGGAAGAACACGGAAAATTCTTGGGCAACACCTCCGGGACACACGGAAATGAAATAGTGTCGAGCAGCGCCGGCTCATCACCTGGCGGGTGCGGAGAGTTGTTGTATGAGGTGTATGGCCTGGTCCGTATTTTTCCGTGTGCTTCCGTGGCAAATACGGTTTTTGGGGTACATGCTTTCCATATGCTTCCGTGGCGATTGGGGTTGTTGGAATGAATGCTGCGCTCATGGCGTTTCGCGCCGAACTGGCTGCACAGGGCGGCGACTACCTGTGTGAAGACGCGCTCGGCGGCCGCGAGGCACGGCTGCGGTTCAGCGGGCGTTTCGACGGTGAGGACGTCGTCTGGGATGCCGAACTCGTCGCCCTGGCCGCAACCGAAGACGCACCGCTGCAGTACCTGGACATCGGCGTGCCCGGACCGCGCGGGGTCCCTATCCGTATCGGCCTGGCGGTGGCCGCGATCGATCGGAGCACGCTGCTCAAGACCATTATCATGGTGCGTAACTACAAGCGCCTGCGCCGGGGACGGCACGAATTCGGACCACATGGACCGGTCGCGCGGGCGCGCGACTATCCTTAGGCAATACGCGTCGCAATGTCGACGGCGCAACAGGAGGATCCGCCCATGCCACAATTCACCAGCGTCTCACGTGCGGCCCGTCTGGTCGGCGTGAAGCGAGCCACCTTGCAGCAGCAGATCCGCGACGGCGAACTCACCACCTTCGAAGGCCAGATCGACTTGTCCGAGCTGCTGCGCGTCTACCCGCAGACCAAGGTCGAGGACAGCGCCATGATCGAGCGCGCAGATCATCTGATCGAGCATGCGCGCAGCCGGCGGGGCCTGGACCAGCTACCCGACGCCGAGGTCCTGGCGATGCGCGTGACTGCGCTCAGCCACGAGCTTGGCACGGCGAACTACTGGGTGCATCGCTACGACATCCTCCTGCAGCAGCTGCAGGACTATCTGCGCAAGTTCGCCACCGCGGACGCCGGGCCGACGCGGGATGACATCGAGGAGTTGCGCGACTGGCTGGACAGCAATCTGAGCAATCTGACGCGCGGTATCGACGATGAGGGAGAACTGTATGCCACCGATACGCTGCTGCGGGTCATGGCCGCTCAGGTGCATGTGCAGCCCAGTGGCCATGAGTTCCTGGTGCAGGGCAACGACAACCTGCTTGATGCCGGATTGCATGCCGGTCTGGCACTCGACTACGGTTGCAGCGACGGCAGCTGCGGGCGCTGCCGGGCACGGCTGACCAACGGGACCCTCAAGCTGGTGCGGCGGCAGCGTTATCACTTCAGTGAGGCGGAACGGAAGGCCGGCGATATCATCCTGATGTGCTGCAACACCGCGGTCACCGACGTGCGGCTGGAGGTGACGGAGACGACCGATCCCGCGAGCATCGAGACCCAGCGATTGAGCACCCAGGTCGCGGCGATGGAGCGCGTGGAAAATGATGTAATGCTGCTGTCATTGCGCCTGGTCGAAGGTGCCCGGCTGCGTTTTCTCGCCGGTCAGTCGGCCTGGCTGGTCAACGGTGATCTGCGCGCCTGTTACCCCATTGCCAGCTGTCCCTGCGACGAGCATGTGCTGGAGTTCCATATCCGCATGCGGGGCGACGATGCCTTCACCCGTCAGTTGCTCGAGGGCGTGGAGCTCCATCAGACCATGATGATCGAAGGGCCCAGCGGCGATTTCGTCGTGGACAACGACTCCCTGCGGTCCATCGTCTTCATCGCCTGGGACATCGGCTTTGCACCCATCAAGAGCATGATCGGGCAGGCGCTGGCCCTGGACACCGCAGAGGCGCTGTACTTGTTCCGTGTGCATAGCCGCGGCGAGCAGCCCTATATGCACAACCGCGGCCGCGCCTGGGCCGATGCCCTGGACAACTTCCATTACACCCACTGGCGTGCGGAGACCCCCGCCCCAAGTGATAACAACGAGGCGCGCGTGCTACCGGCCGGATTGCTGACCGCCATCGCCGCGCCGCATTACGACGTCGCGACCCTCGACTTCTACATCGCCGCACCGGCCACGGAACTGGACGCGATCCGCCGCCACCTCATCGCCCGTGGCGTACCGGCGGCGCAGATCCGGGGGTTGGTGAGTGGGGGGTGAGGCATGAGCGTGAGGCGTGAGGCGTAAAAGCAAACCCCTTTTTAGCCACGGAAGCACACGGAACAACACGGAAAAAAATGCTCTTGTAAAAACCCAAATCGTAGGGTGCGTCGGCGCCAGCGACGCACCGTGGTGCGGAGTGGGGTGTGAGGCGTGAAACCCAAACCCCAAACCCCAAACCCGATTTTAGCCATGGAATCCACGGAGCAACACAGAAGAGCTGTTGATGTAGGAGCGGCATTCCTGGCGCGATTGGATTGGGTAAGCGACCCCGCCGGAATCGCGCCAGGAATGCCGCTCCTACAGGTGTCAGGCCACAATTGGGTTTTACATTCCGTGTTGTTCCGTGTGCTTCCGTGGCTAAAAAGGGGTTTGCTTTTACGCCTCACGCCTCACGCCTCACGCCTCACGCCTCACGCGCACGCCTCACGCCCATCAAAACTTATACACCAGCGACGCCATGGTCTCGGTGTCGGTTTTCTTGATACCGGGTGGCACGTCGGAGGTGTTTTCGACGGTGTACGAAAGCTTCACGGCGAGATTGCCGATGATGTCGGCCTGCAGCGCCGTGATCGAGCGGGTGACCGTGGCGTCGCTGCCGATTTCTGTCGACAGGTCTTCGGTGAGTTTCGCGTTGGGGCTGATCCGCCAGGTATAGCGGCCCGCGAAACGCCCGATGGTCTCGTGCTCCGTGCCGTCATCCCCCAGCTTACTCTGCCGCGCACCAAGGCCCGCCTCGAGATCAAGTGTCATGGTTTCCGTCTTCAGTACACGCCGGCCGTAGCCCACGGTTTCGCTGCTACGGTACTCATAGCCGCTGAACTTGTCGGTCTCATAGCTCAGGCGGCCGAAGAGGTAGTCGAACTCGGTGAATTTGTAGTCGGTCTGCCAGTTGCCCGCGTAGCGCTCGGCCGTGGTCGCATCGCCGTCGGAACTGTTGAGCGCTTCCAGATTGAGGGTGTGGCGCCATCGGGCACGTTCGTTGGCGAGATTGATCTTCGCACTCATGCTCTGGGTGTCGGTGTTGCCCGAGGTGGCGACGTAACCGAACTCACCGGCGCCACTCCATTCGGTACCCAGTAGCTCCACTGCGGCCGTGGGGGCTGCGGCAGTGAGCGCATGGGCAAGGATCACGTAGCGGGGAAACTGCATCAAGGCCTCCGGTCTGCGGCGATTAGGAAGCGCGCCATGCTACCCGAATACGCACGGGAGGTGCAGCCGCTGCAACCGCCTGTCATGAGGCCTTCAGATCACCTGTCCGGACAACGCCCCCATGGGCGCGATCAGATCCATGGCCAGCGCGCCCCGGCGGGCGACACGCACCGCACCGACCGTGCGCCGGTTCCGTCAGCGTGTCGCGTGGATGGAGGGAAGGTCCTCGTCCGACTGTTCACGCTTGAGGATCGCCTTGATCTCGGCCAGCTGCCGGTTGGTCTGCTCCAGTTCGTCGACGAGGTCATCCATGCGGGATTTCGTGCCGAAGATGGCGAAGGGGACGAAAAACCAGACGGCTGCCAGGGCCGCCAGGCCGAGCACGGCGAGGGTACTGAAGATGTCACCAAGGTATTCCATGGGCGTTACCTGTTGAGTTTCGCGTATCCGCTGTCGAGGCGCGCAGGACCGCGGCGCGCCGGCCCAGCTTGCTACAACGGGCCGCCATTTTCCATCGATGTGTCATGCGACCCCGGGCACCGGTCGAGTGACGCCGATCTGGTAAAATGCCGCGATGGACATCTCTCACATCCTCGATCCGCTCAACGACGCCCAGCGCGGGGCGGTCTCCGCGCCGGCCGGCCCGGTGCTGGTGCTGGCCGGCGCCGGCAGCGGCAAGACCCGGGTGCTGGTGCACCGCATCGCCTGGCTGATCCAGGTCGAGGGGATCTCGCCGTACGCCATCCTGGCGGTGACCTTTACCAACAAGGCCGCCAGCGAGATGCGCCATCGTACCGAACAGCTGCTCGGTATGCCCGCCGGCGGCCTGTGGGTGGGTACCTTCCATGGCCTGGCGCACCGGTTGCTGCGGACCCACTGGCGGGAGGCGAATCTGCCACAGACCTTCCAGATCCTCGATTCCGACGATCAGCTGCGGGTGGTCAAACGCGTCGTGCGGACACTGGAGCTGGATGAGTCGCGCTGGCCGCCCAAGCAGCTGCAGTGGTTCATCAATGGCAAGAAAGAGGAAGGCCTGCGACCGCAGCACATCGAGCACTACGATGATCCGCACCTGAAGACGCAGATCCGTGTCTACACGGCCTACGAAGAAGTCTGTCAGCGCACCGGCCTGGTGGATTTTGCGGAGATCCTGCTGCGTGCGCACGAGCTGTGGCTGAAGAACCCCGAGCTGTTGCGTCATTACCAGCAGCGCTTCCAGCATGTACTGGTCGATGAGTTCCAGGATACCAACAGCATCCAGTATGCCTGGCTGCGGCTGCTGGCCAGTGCCCACGGGCGTATCTTCGCGGTGGGTGATGACGATCAGTCGATCTACGGCTGGCGCGGTGCGCGGATCGAAAACCTCCAGCGCTTCACCGAGGATTTTCCCGGTACCCAGGTCATTCGTCTGGAACAGAATTACCGTTCCACCGCAACCATCCTCGCCGCCGCCAACGCACTCATCGCCCACAACCAGGGGCGCATGGGCAAGAATCTGTGGACCGAGGGGGCCGACGGTGCGCCGATCCGGCTGTACACGGCCTACAACGAATACGATGAGGCACGCTTCGTCGTCGATTGCATCGCCCGACATGGCGAGCGCGGCCATGCGCGTGCCGAGTGCGCGATCCTCTATCGCTCCAACGCCCAGTCGCGCATCTTTGAAGAACAGCTCATCCAGCGGGGGATTCCCTATCGCGTCTATGGTGGCCTGCGCTTCTTCGAACGTGCCGAGATCAAAGACGCGCTCGGTTATCTGCGGCTGGCCGCGAACCGCAGTGACGACGCCTCGTTCGAGCGCATTGTCAACCAGCCACCGCGCGGTATCGGTGATCGCACCGTCGCCATGGTGCGCGAATACGCCAGGCAGTTCGCCATCCCCATGACGGCCGCCGCGCAGCGCGTCATCGACGAGAAAACCCTGCCGGCACGCGCGCTCAACGCGCTCACGGCGTTCCTCCGGCTCGTCGACGCACTGGCCGCCAGTCTCCCGGGTCTGGAGCTGCACGAACAAGTCGAGCAGGCCATTCAGGCCGGCGGCCTCGTCGAGCACTACCGGAAGGAGAAGGGCGAGCGCGGCCAGGCCCGTATCGAGAACCTCGGGGAACTGGTCAGTGCGGCGCGGCAGTGGGAGCCTGAGGATCTTGCCAGCGAGATCGAGATGGATCCGTTGTCCGCCTTCCTCACCCATGCGGCCTTGGAGGCCGGCGAGGGGCAGGCCGACGCCTGGGAGGATTGCGTCCAGCTGATGACGCTGCATTCGGCCAAGGGCCTGGAGTTTCCGCTGGTGTTCCTGGTCGGCCTGGAGGAGGGCCTGTTTCCACATCGGATGTCGATGGAAGAGCCCGGACGTCTGGAGGAGGAGCGTCGCCTGTGCTACGTCGGTATCACCCGCGCGCGCCGTGAACTCACCGTGAGCTGCGCCGAGCGTCGGCGGCTGCATGGGAGCGAATCCTACGCGCCACCGTCGCGCTTCCTGCGCGAGATCCCCGGGCACCTGATCGAAGAGGTGCGACCGCAGGTACAGGTATCGCGCCCGCTCTATGCCGCCGCACCACGCGGCCATGTGGCGATGCCGGCGGAACCGGCCGGCGCACTGCAACTGGGGCAGCGCGTGCGGCATGCGAAGTTTGGCGAGGGCGTGGTGCTCAACTACGAGGGCCAGGGTTCACACGCGCGCGTACAGGTGAATTTCATGGATGCAGGTGCCAAGTGGCTGGTGCTGGCGTACGCGAGTCTGGAGCCGGTGTGACATCAGCAGCACCTATCGAAAGGGCCTTTCTCATGCCGGTCTTGGCCACGGAAGCACACGGAACTACACGGAAACCAAACCGCGGGTGATGATCCCTGGTTTACGGATTGCATCCTTTCCGTGTTTTTCCGTGTGCTTCCGTGTGCTTCCGTGGCCATAATCCCATCGATTTCAGTAAACGTCTTCCCGATAACGCCCCTCTGCCTTGAGTGCCTGCACGCTGGTATGCAGCGGTGCGACGATCTCATCGATCGTTGTCATGACGCCGGTGGCCATTTCCCGGCCCCCACAGATGAGAATCTGCGCACCCTTGAGAATCAGCTCACGCAGCTTCGCGGCATCGGCATGGATCTTGTCCTGCACGTAGGCGCGGTCGCCGCTGCGGGAAAAGGTGGTATTCAGCTCGGTCAACCGCTGATCTTCCAGATAACGGTTCAGTTCCGGCTGATAGAGGAAATCGGACTGTGGATTGCGCCCGCCCCAGTACAGGTACATGGGCTGGCGGGGTGTGTTGTGCTTGATGAATCCAGTCAGTGGTCCGATACCCGTGCCTGCACCGATCAATATGACAGACGCCTTGCCGGTATTGGGACGGAAGTTCGGATTGTGCCGGATGAAGGCATCGATGGCCGCGCCGGGTTGCAGGCTGTGCAGGTAGCCTGAGCACAATCCCCCAGGTTGTTTGCGCACACAGATTTCCAACATACCCTCCTGCGACGACGACGCGAGGGAGTAGAAACGGGGGGTGTGGCTGCCCGGCGGCAGGATGCCAACGAGATCTCCCGCTTCGAATCGGGGCAGCCGCTGTGGCCAGTAGCGAGCACGCAGTGTTCCGGCTTTGTCCGTTTGCCGGGTCGGCTTGAAACGCAGTACGGTTGTGGGCGTATCCGCATCGCTGCCGTAGTCCACCCGTTCAACCAGTTGCAGTCGGCTCGTCTTCGGGCATTCGGGGATGTGTTCCAGATTCAGCTCGACACCGATGCGTTCACCCACATTCTTACCCCAGCGGGCAAACTCCTGTGGCGACTGCCGGTCGATCATGTCGAGCGGGCTCAGTGCGGTGCAGCCCTTGGCCGTCAGCGCCGCATCGACGTCGATTGCGAACTGGCAGAATTTGGGAAACTGCCGGTCGCCGAAACCGAGTACGGCAAACTGGAACGATGGTGTCCCCTCGAATTTTTCGAGCTTCGCCAGAAACTGGTTAGCGGACGTGGGTGCACCGCCGTCGCCATGGGTGGCCGTGAGGATAAACAGCCGTTCTGCCTTGCGGTAGTGCGCGGCCAGACGGTTCATGGGAGCGGTATGGACACGCTGGCCCGCACGGGTCAGTGCATCATGCAGGGTTTTGGCAAAGCCCCAGGTGGTGTTGTTTTCACTGCCCACCAGGATCACGGTAGCGGCTGCATCGGCCGGGCTGTTGCCGGTCAATCTGGGGAGCGCCCGGCGGCGCTTCCACCAGATCCGGATGCCGCTGACTGCCAGTACCGGCACGGCCAGTGCCGACAGGCCGAGCCATATCCCCAGCCACCACAGGCCCTCGCCGGTATGCAGCATGTAGATGAATTCGTACACCTTGCGCCGGGTGCTGTGGGCCTGGAAGGAAAGCAACGCTCCGCTGGATGCGTCGACGAAGCCCGCACCCTGACGGGTAAGCAGGGAATAGCCATCGGTCGGGTCGCCGGCGTAGGGATACACAAGCTCCCGGAGGTCGCTCAGGTCAGTCGCTTTCAATGCGGCCAGTGTCTCGACCGGCTGTGGGGTGCCAGCGCCTGCCTCAGCGGGAAAATTCACCTCCGCTTCCGCGGCTTCGGAAATCAGTTCGAGGCTGCCAGCGGACATATACAGCCCTGTGGTCGCGGCCAGCAGCAGCCCGAGAACGGCAAACCGGGCCACTGCGGCGTGCAGCCGTTGGACAGGTGTACCGCCAACCGGATGCAGGATCTTGCGCCAGCCGCCCGATCGCGCCGCCAACATGAAGGCGCCACTTACAGTCAACAACAGCATCAGTGCCGCGCCCGTTGCTGATGCCACCCGGCCCGGTGTATCGAGCAGTAACGACCGGTGCAGGTTCTTCACCCAGCGCATGATGGATGGGGCTTCATAGGCGGTCACAGCCGTTCCGGTCTCCGGGTCGACCCGGTCCACGCCCGACTGGTTGCCATCGGTAAAATACACAATGATGGCGCCAGACGGTGTGCGTTGAATCTGTTCGACGCCCTGGTAATTTGCAGCGAGCTTGCCCGTCAGATCGGCAACACTCATGGCACCGGATGCGGGAATGGTCGTGTGCAACCGCTCCTGTACGGGATTGATGGACAGGATGGCTCCGGTCACGGCCAGCACTGCCAACAGCAATGCACCTATCAGGCCGGGCAGGGAATGAGACTGACGTAACATGAGTAGCATCCTGTCGTTTGTTCAGAACGTGTAGGTCAAGGACTTGACATAGCCCTTGCCTGCAATGGGCTTGCCGGCACCTTCTGTGGTCAGTGGCGCCACCACCTCGGAACGATGGTCCCGCATGTCCTCGACGGACGTGTCGATGTGCACCTGGTAGCCCGCGTCGATCAGAGCATCATCCAGGTCGATGGTCACCCGCAGCGTCTGTCCACTGTGGACACTGGCGCCCGTCATGCCATCGTATTCGGCACGTCTCATGCGGCTGCCACGCGCCCAGTCACCCAGATGTTTGTAATATTTGGCCTTCTCTCCGGCGATCCACAGCGTTTGTTTGTACAGGCCGTTGGCATCGGTGAGATATAAGGCTACGTACGCGCCATCGCCGTTGTAGGTCGACAGTTCAGTTGCAAAGACAACGGGGCGGGCCTCGGCGAGTACTGGTAATGCCAGTGCCGTCGCCAGGAAAAAAACCAGCGGTTTAGTCTTCATGGGATGCCCTCTCGGCTATTCGATGGTGGCGGTCGGTCTGGCCGACCGGGTCGATGGTACGGACGCGCTGTCGGTAGGCATTCCCTCGCCCAGGTAATCCGTTTCACTGCCGGTGTTATCGAACTTGATTTCCAGTTCGAGGATCTCCAGCGAGGCGGGTGCGTACGTGGCCTCAAAGCGGTTGCCGTTGTGGTCGACACCCTTCACTTCGTAGCAGCCATCGTCGATTTTTATGCGTTTCACCTTCCAGCCGTTGTCTTCCAGCTTCTGGCGGAGTGCGTCGCGGCTTTGCCAGTCAGAAATCGGGTCATCGCAGCGCTCATCCGCCAGCGCGCCGCCGGCAACCAGGACTGAAGCGAGGCTGATGGCAAGGATGCTTTTGTTCATGGTCGGTCTCCTGCTTGGTTTTCGTGCAGCATCTTAGGCATGCCTTCCTGAAATGAACCTGAAACAGATTCAAGGCATGCTGATGCCCGGTAAAAATAGCCACGGAACCCACGGAACAACACGGACGGCATTCAATCCATAACCCCGGGATCATCTTCCGCGGTTTGGTTTCAGGGCCTTGTCTAATGAGCCCTTTTCCAGGTCATCCCGTGTGCTGCCGTGGCCAGGAATGGGGTAAGGAAATGCTGATTTACAGGCTTACGCACCACAGAGCTTGCCACCCCGCTGGGGGCTGGGTCGTGATCGGTGACGCGTGAACTTCCGGTTTGGGGGTAGTACTGATTGCGTGCGGTTACCGCAGATTGCGGTGATCGCGTCAGTGATCGCCGTGGGCCTTGGCGTCGCCCTTGATGGGCGTGACGTTGCTGGTGGCGGTACGTGTCACCACGGCGATAGTGGGATTGGTACTGGGATTGGCACTGAAGATAGTGCTGGGGGTAGTGCTGGGGGTGAGATTGATCAGCGCCTCGCGCGGCTTGCCGATGAAATTACCCTGGGCGAAATCGACACCGTACTCCTTCAGCAGTTGCAGGGTCTCCGCGCTCTCGACATGTTCCGCGATGGTGAGCTTGCCAAGTGCGTGGGCGACCTGATTCATGGACTGCACCATGGCCTGGTCGACGCTCGCCTGGGCCATGCCTTGCACGAAGGATCCGTCGATCTTGAGCTTGTCGACCGGCAGGTGTTTCAGGTAGGTGAAGGAGCTGAAGCCGGAGCCGAAGTCATCCAGCGCGAACTGGCAGCCGATATCCTTGAGCGCACCGATGAAGCGTGTGGCGGCACCGAGGTTGGCGATGGCCGCGGTCTCGGTGATCTCGAAGGTCAGCAGCGCCGGGTCGAGGTCGGTTTCCCTCAGCAGATTCTGGATGGTCGGTAACAGGGTGCTATCCTCGAAGGCCTTGCCGGACAGGTTGATGGAGAAGCGCACCTGTGTACCCTGTTCGCGCAGATGGGCCAGTTGGCGGATGGCGCGCTGTACGATCCAGCGATCCACGTTGTGGATCAGGCCGAAGCGTTCGGCGGCCGGCATGAAGCCGCCGGGCAGGATCAGTTCGCCGTCGGCGCAGACCATACGTACCAGCACCTCGTAATCCTGCACCTCGCCGCTGGCGACCGCCATGATCGGCTGATAGACCAGCAGAAAGCGATCGTGTTCGAGCATCTCGCGCACCCGCGCCGCCCAGCCCATGTCCTCGGCCATGCCGGCCTTGTCCCGGTCCTCCGGGTTATAGAGGTGCACGCGGTTGCGGCCCTGTGCCTTGGCCATGTTGCAGGCGAGATCGGCGTGCGACAGCACCTCGTCCGCGGAGGTGGACGCGGTGTCGATGGTCGCTGCGCCGATACTGGAGGTAACGTTGAAGTTTTTGTTGTCGTAGAAGAACGTATAGTTCTCGAACAGGAGCCTGAAGTTCTCCGCGGCCTTCGGGATGTCCGCTGCCTTGATGTTGTAGATCAACAATGTGAATTCGTCGCCACCGAAGCGTGCCAGCAGATCACCCTCGCGCACGTGCGAGGACACCAGCAGGCTGATCTCGATCAGCAACTGGTCGCCGGCGGCATGACCGAGGGTATCGTTGATGTACTTGAACTGATCGAGATCGATGTAGAACAGCGCACAGTCGGCACCACTGCGGCCGACGCGCGCCACGGTACGCTCGAGTTCCTGCTGGAAGTAGTGGCGGTTGAACAGGCCGGTGAGCGAATCATGCTCTGCCTGATAGGCAAGCTGCCTCTGGAAGGCCTTCTGTTCGGTGACGTCGCGCGCCGTGCCGCTGATGTGCAGGATATTCCCGGCGGCATCCTGATGGGCCTTGGCGTTGAAGCTCAGGTGCCGGTAATGGCCCTGCTCATCCAGATGCACTGTCTCGTATTGCACCAGCTCCTGCCCGGCGAGGATCGCCTGGAAGGCCTGCGTGTCCTTCTCGGTAAAGCTGGGTGTACAGAATTCCTGAATGTGCCGGCCGATCATCTCCTGCGGGGGCCGGCCGTAGACCGACTGGCAGGCATTGTTCAGATAGGTCCAATACCCTTTGGCATCGGTGCTCCACACCAGGTCGTGGGCGGTCTCGACCAGATCCCGGTAGCGTGCCTCGGCCTTGACCATCTTGTCCTCGGCCCGCTTGCGCTGGGTGATGTCCGCAACCAGGCAGGTGTACATGGGGTTGCCGCTGATGTGCATCTCGCTGACGCGTACCGACACCTGCAGCGATCGGCCGTTGCGGTGCTGGGCCGCGACCTCATGTTCACTGCCGTCCACCACCGGTACGCCATCGGCGTTCAGCAGCTCTGGCAGCAGCCAGGCCAGTGGCTTACCGCGGATGTCCAGCGCGGCGAAGCCGAACAGCCGTTCGGCCGCGGCGTTGAAGGTGTCGACCGTACCGTGCTCATCGACCACGATGATGCCCTCGGCGGCATGGTCGACCACCGCCCGCATGTGCGATTCCTGGTCGCCCAGGCGGCGGAACAAGCGGCCCAGTGTCTGCGTGAGATAGCCGATTTCGTCGGTCGAACGCGGTCGCAACTGGGCGAGTTCGCTGCGTGTGGAGGCGCCGCTGCGCGTCAGCACCTCCTGCACCGGCTGCAGCGACTGCGCCACGCTGCGGGTGGCCAGCCAGGTCACCAGACCGGTGACCAGTGCGAGCGCACCCCAGAGCCCTGCGAGTGTGATGTCCAGACCGCCGCCGTGGAGCCAGTGGTACTGCATGAACACCGCATAAGACAGCAGCGGCAGCAGGCCGCCCAGCAGCACGATCTTGGATTTAAGGCTGACCTGCACCTGCTGCAGGTCCATGTACGCCACCAGTTCGCCGAGCAGGTCGAGGGTGATCAAATAGATGGGCAAGCCGACCAGGATGGCTGCCGTCACCTGCAGCAGCGTTATGTGGATGAGCGACTCGACCGGGGGCGCGGCAAAGTCGCCGCCGGCAGTCGCAAACAGTAGCAGTGGTGGCGTCAGCGCATAGAGCAGGAGCAGCCCCCAGTACTCGCGGCCGAAGCGTGCCAGCCGGCGGTGGAGATGGCTGGGGGCGCTGCCACCGTGCGGATGCTGGACGAGCCACTGCAACAGCGGCTGGAGGTAGGTACGGAAACGGATGAGCGCCAGGCCCGCCAGCACGACCAGTGCCGTCGGTAGGATGCCGGCCCGCGCGGCCGCCACCAGGGTGGGCGTATCGTGCAGTCCGAACAGCAGCCCGCCGCCCAGCCCGACGATCGGGGTGAGGACGAAGCCGGCAGCGATCCAGAGCGTGAACCGGTGTCGCACACGTTGAAGGTCGTAGCCTGTCACTGTCAGGCAGATCCCGTAAAAGGATTCCCCCCAATCGAAAATTAGCGAGTTTTCGTCATAACTTTCCCTGTCTTATTAGGCCGCTAGATCCGTTTGTACACGCGGGCCGAAAGTATAATGGCATAACAGGCTGGGTTTGCAAGCAAAACATCCGGCCGCCCCGGGCCCGCATTGTTTAGCAGCAGCGCCGCACCCCGTTCCACTTCCGTTCCTGTTCCGCCTTGAAGAACGCCCGTCGCGACAGCGGTTCACCGCCTTCGGCCGCGTGGTGTATGTGCCAATGCGCGAGATAGCGCTCGTAGGCGTCATCGCCGCTCAGCTGGCGTATGCAGGCCCAGATGCGTTTCAGCGTATGCATGGCTCAGTCCCGCACCCAGCCTTCGGCCAGCCGCGTCGGTTCGTGCGGGGTCTCGGACAGCGGCGGGTGGATGTGGCCGCCGAGGGCGCGGCGGGAGACGCGCAGGGTGTCGAGCACCAGCACCCAGGTGAGCAGCAGGAACAGCATGGTGAGCACGGCGTCGAGGCGGTGGTTGAAGATAAGCTGCTGGGTCTGGGTGATCTTCTCGGGCGGGATGGCACCGCTGGCGAGTCGGGTGGCGAGTTCGTTGGCATGGGCAATGAAGCCGATGCGCGGCTCCGGGCTGAACAGCTTTTGCCAGGCGGCGGTCGAGGTGATGATCACCAGCCAGGTCAGCGGCATGGCGGTGACCCACACGTAGCGGACCTTGCCGGATTTAACCAGGATGGTGGTCGCCACGCACAGCGCGATGGCGGCGAGCATCTGATTGGAGATGCCGAACAACGGCCACAGACTGTTGATGCCGCCGAGTGGGTCGAGCGTACCCATGTAGAGGAAATAGCCCCAGGCCAGCACCACCAGCGCACTGGTGAGCAGCACGCCCGGATACCAGGAGGTCCGGCCAAGTGCCGGCACCAGGTTGCCGAGCATGTCCTGCAGCATGAAGCGTGCGACGCGCGTGCCGGCGTCCAGGGTGGTGAGGATGAACAGCGCCTCGAACATGATGGCGAAGTGGTACCACATGGCCAGCAGGCCGGCCCCGAACGCCGACGCGAAGATGCTGGCCATGCCGACGGCGAGCGAGGGCGCACCGCCGGTGCGCGCGAACAGCGTCGCCTCCCCCATCTCGCGTGCCAGCGCCTCCATCTGCTCGACCGTGACGGGAAAGCCCCAGCTCGAGATGGTCGCCACCGCGGTGGCGGGATCGGTGCCGACGATACCGGCCGGGCTGTTGATGGCGAAGAACACACCGGGATCGAGCACACAGGCGGCGATCATGGCCATGATCGCGACGAAGGCCTCCATCATCATGCCGCCGTAACCGATCATGCGCATGTCGCGCTCGTTGCTGAGCAGCTTGGGGGTGGTGCCGGAGGCGATCAGCGCATGGAAGCCGGAGATGGCGCCACAGGCGATGGTGATGAACACGAAGGGGAACAGCGTACCGCCGAAGATCGGGCCGGTGCCGTCGATGAACTGGGTCAACGCCGGCATCTTCATGTCGGGGCGCAGGATGACGATGGCCACGGCCAACGCGATGATCGTGCCGAGCTTCATGAAGGTGGAGAGATAGTCCCGTGGTGCCAGCAGCAGCCACACCGGCAGCACCGCCGCGGCAAAGCCGTAGGCGATCACCATCAGGGCAAGCTCGGGCGCGGCGTAGTCGAACCAGCCGCGCAGGTCCGGCTGATCATTCACCCAGCCGCCGCCCCATACGGCGAACAGCAGCAACGCCAGTCCCAGCAGCGAGGCCTCCAGCACGCGCCCTGGCCGGAGGTTGCGCATGTACAGCCCGATGAGGATGGCGATGGGGATGGTCGCGGCGACGGTCGAGGTCGCCCAGGGGCTGTGCTTCATGGCGTTGACCACCACCAGGCCCAGCACCGCGATGAGGATGATCATGATGGTCATCACGCCGAGCATCGCGGCGATACCGCCGATGGGGCCGAGCTCGTCGCGTGCCATCTGGCCGAGTGAGCGGCCGTTGCGGCGGGTCGAGTGGAACAGGATGACGAAGTCCTGTACACAGCCGCCAAGCACCGCGCCGATGAGGATCCACAACGTGCCCGGCAGATAGCCGAACTGTGCGGCCAGTGTCGGACCGATCAGCGGGCCGGGGCCGGCGATGGCGGCGAAGTGATGGCCGAAGACGATCCACTTGTTGGTCGGCACGAAGTCGCGGCCGTCATCGAAGCGTTCGGCCGGCGTCGCGCGTGTCGGGTCGATGACCAGGACCTTGGCGGCGATGAAGGCGCTGTAGAAGCGGTAGCCGATGGCGAACACACACACCGCCGCGACGATGAACCACAGGCTGTTGATGCTCTCGCCGCGGTGCAGGGCGATGCCACCGACCGCAGACGCACCGGTGATGGCGACGACGAACCAGATCAGCATGCCGAGCGGGGTCAGCGGGCGCGGTGTGGCGTCAGCGGGGGTGGGCACGACTCGATTCCTCCGTCACAGGGCGGGCGTGGCGTCCGGCATTCTTGGGCGCTGCCGCGGCCGGTGGATTATCCACCACCACGGGAGAGATGCACCTGCGGGGTGCTACCAGCGGAAGATGATCCAACTCGGTATCAGGAGCTTGGGGTCGAGTTCGTTGCGGCGGGTCTCGAGGCTGCCGTCGCCGTCGGTATCGACGAGATAGTAGGGGACGCCGCGGCGGGGTGTGATCTTGATCATGTAGAGTTCGCCACCGATGCGGTATTCCTCGACCGTACGGTCGGCCTTGCGGATGATGGTCACCTCGGGCTCGATACCCTCGCGCTCGTCGGCGGGCATGGGCGGTGGCGGCAGCGCGTCTGCGTCCGGGGACGGTGGGGGGAGTGGGTCCTGCGCCATCAGTCCGGTGGAGAACAGGCACAGCAGGGCGGTCGTGAGCAGTAGGCGTGTCATGGCGTGATCAGAGCTGCAGTAGAATTTCCTGTTCCTGGGGCGATGGCTCGAAGCCCCGGGTCTCGTAGAATTTGAAGATAGCATCGACGACTTCTTCGGGCCTGTCCAGGATCTCGAACAGATCGAGATCCTGCGGTGAGATGGTCTCGGCCTTCACCAGCGTGTCGGCGAACCAGTCGATCAACCCACTCCAGAAGGTGCGGCCCACCAGGATGATGGGGATGCGCGGTGCCTTGCCGGTCTGCACCAGGGTGAGGATCTCCACCAGCTCGTCCAGCGTCCCGAAGCCGCCCGGCAGCATCACATAGGCCGAGGCGTACTTCACGAACATCACCTTGCGCGAGAAGAAGTGCCGGAAGTCCAGCGCGATGTCCTGATAGGGGTTCCCGACCTGTTCGTGCGGCAGCTGGATGTTCAGGCCGACACTGGGCGACTTGCCGGCCTGAGCACCTTTGTTAGCCGCCTCCATGAGGCCGCCGCCACCGCCGCTGATCACCGAGAAACCGGCATCGGACAGCGCCCGCGCGATGTCCTCGCAGAGGCGATACTCGGGGGCATCCCGCGGCGTGCGCGCCGAACCGAAGATGCTCACCGAGGGCATGATGCTGGACAGCCGCTCGAAGCCCTCGACGAATTCCGCCATGATCTGGAAGATCTTCCAGGATTCGCGGGTGAGCTCGGCGCCTTTGGCCGGTTTCATGCCGGGGTGTTGGCTGCGGGTCTTGTGATCCATTGGGTTCATCGGCTGGGCCGCGGTGAAGCCGGGTGGTGGCGCATGATAGCATGTAAGCCTGGTGCGGCAGATACGCGATGGACGGCACGACCGGCATGGAGACACCGACTTCGACCCCCCTGGTACTGGTGGATGGCTCCTCGTATCTCTATCGCGCCTTCCACGCCCTGCCGCCGCTGACCAACTCGCGCAACGAGCCTACCGGTGCCGTCTACGGTGTGGCCAATATGCTGCGCAAGCTGCTGGCCGACTATGCACCCGCGCACATCGCGGTGGTCTTCGATGCCAAGGGCCGGACCTTCCGCGACGACCTGTTCGAGCATTACAAGGCCAACCGCCCACCCATGCCGGACGATCTCGCCGTGCAGATCGAGCCGCTGCATGCCCTGGTCGCGGCCATGGGTTTTCCCATCCTGCAGGTGTCCGGCGTCGAGGCGGACGATGTCATCGGTACACTGGCGCGGCAGGCGTCGGCGTCCGGCCTGCCGGTGGTGATCTCCACCAGCGACAAGGACATCGCCCAGCTGGTCGACGCGCGCGTCACCCTCATCAACACCATGACCGGCAGTGCCCTCGATATCCAGGGTGTGATCGACAAGTTCGGTGTGCCGCCGGAGCGCATGATCGATTACCTGGCACTGGTCGGCGACAGCAGCGACAACATCCCCGGTGTGCCCAGGGTCGGTCCCAAGACCGCCGCCAAGTGGCTGGCCGAATACGGCAGCCTGGACGCCATCATCGCCCGGGCCGATGAGATCGGCGGCAAGGTCGGAGAGAGTCTGCGCCAGCACCTCGATCAGCTGCAGCTGTCGCGCGAACTCGCCACCATCCGCTGCGATGTCGAGCTCGACCAGGGCATCGACGATCTGCAGATGCGCACCCCCGACCGCGAGCGGCTGCACCAGCTGCTCGAGCAACTGGAGTTCAATGCCTGGCTGCGGCAGCTCGACGACTCCGGCGATCCGGCGCCGGCCGCGTCCGCCGCGCGTCCGGCGGCACCCGCAGCCGAGTACGAGACCGTGCTGACCGAGGCGGCGCTGGATCGCTGGCTGGAGCAGTTACGCAGCGCCGAACTGTTCGCCTTCGACACCGAGACCACCAGCCTCGATTACATGCAGGCACAGATCGTCGGCGTGTCCTTCGCCGTCGAGCCCGGGGTGGCCGCCTATGTGCCGCTGGCGCACGCCTACGTCGGTGCGCCCGCGCAGCTCGATCGCAAGGCGGTGCTGGAAAGGCTCCGGCCCCTGCTGGCGAGTGACGCGCACCGCAAGGTCGGCCAGAACCTCAAATATGACATGAGCGTACTGGCCAACCACGACATCGATCTCGCCGGTATCGCCTTCGACACCATGCTGGAATCCTACGTCCTCGACAGCATCGCCACCCGCCACGATATGGATTCACTGGCGCTGAAATACCTCGACCACAAGACCATCACCTACGCCGAGGTGGCCGGCAAGGGCGCGAAGCAACTGCGTTTCGATCAGGTGCCCATCGAGACGGCGGCGCCCTATGCGGCGGAGGATGCCGATATCACCCTGCGCCTGCACCGGGCGCTGTGGCCACGGCTGGAACAGGAACCGGCCCTGGCGCGGGTATTCCGCGAGATCGACCTGCCGTTGGTGCCGGTGCTGTCGCGTATGGAGCGTGCCGGTGTGCTGGTCGACACCGCCATGCTGGCCCGCCAGAGTCGCGAGCTCGCCGAGCAGCTGCGGGAGACCGAGGCCGAGGCGCAGCGGGTCGCGGGCCAGCCGTTCAATCTCGCCTCACCCAAGCAGATTCAGGAGATCCTCTACGACCAACAGGGCCTGCCGGTACTCGCCAAGACGCCCAAGGGTGCGCCGTCGACGGCGGAGAGCGTGCTGGCGGAGCTGGCGCTGGACTATCCGTTGCCGAAGCTGATCCTCGAACACCGCGCCCTGTCGAAACTGAAATCGACCTACACCGACCGCCTGCCCGAGCAGGTCGACGCGCGCACCGGCCGCGTGCATACCTCCTATCAGCAGGCGGTGGCCGCCACCGGCCGCCTGTCGTCCACCGATCCGAACCTGCAGAACATCCCGGTGCGCACCGAGGCGGGCCGCCGCATCCGTCAGGCCTTCATCGCGCCGCCGGGGCAGCGGATCGTCGCCGCCGACTATTCTCAGATCGAGCTGCGCATCATGGCCCACCTGTCGCAGGACGCGGGCCTGCTGCAGGCCTTCGCCGATGGCGAGGACATCCATCGTGCCACCGCGGCCGAGGTCTTCGGCGTGGTGCGCGAGCAGGTCACGGCGGAGCAGCGCCGTTCCGCCAAGGCCATCAATTTCGGCCTGATCTACGGCATGTCGGCCTTCGGCCTGGCGAAGCAACTCGGTCTCGACCGCGGTGCCGCGCAGGAGTACGTGGACCGTTACTTCGCGCGCTATCCCGGTGTGAAGGCTTATATGGATGCGACCCGTGCGCAGGCGCACGACCGGGGCTATGTCGAAACCGTATTCGGTCGACGCCTGTATCTGCCGGAGATCAATGTCCGCAACCTGCAGCGCCGCAATGCCGCCGAGCGCACCGCCATCAATGCACCCATGCAGGGCACGGCGGCGGACATCATCAAGCGCGCCATGATCGATGTGGACCGCTGGCTGGGCGAGGGTGACGTACAGGCGCGCATGATCATGCAGGTACACGACGAACTGGTATTCGAGGTGGCCGAGGCGGACGTGGACCGGCTCCGGTCCGGGGTCCTGCGCCGCATGCGCGGGGCCGCGGAACTTCTCGTGCCGCTGGAGGTCGATGTGGGTATCGGCGCCAACTGGGATGAGGCGCATTGATAAGGTTGGGTAAGTGCGAAACGGCGGTTGGATGGGCGGCAGCGATGGCGCCAATGTATCGACGCTCTGTGTTAACGGTGGTTTTCCGAATGGTGGAATCGTTTGTCGCGGGGCCGGAACTCATAGCCCGATGGCATGGTCTAGACTGAAGGCAGGTATTGGAAGGTGGAGTCAGCCAGCGTGCGAGGTGACCGACAGATTTCAGACAAAATACGTTTCTCGATCCCGCTCTTCCTCCCTTAGTGCGGGATCACCCCCCCAGCCCGGTATCCCCAAGCCGGGTGGTGTTGACCCCGGTACTCCCCCCCTTGAATACCGGGGTTTCTTTTTGCCTGTCGTCCGGGCGCTCGCGACCTTCAAGGTTTCATCAGGATGGCCCCAGTTCGAGCCAGGTCGCGAGCAGGGCGCGGGCGGCGTCGAGGCCGGTACCGTCGACAGCGGAGAACAGCTGCACACTGGCCTGCGGGTACAGGCCGGTGAGTTCACGGCGTACCTTCAATAAGGTGTTTTGTGCGGCACCGCGCTTGAGCTTGTCGGCCTTGGTGAGCAGCACGTGCACCTCCAGCACGGCGTCGCGGCACCAGGCGAGCATCTGCCGGTCGAAGTCGGTCAACGGGTGGCGGATGTCCATGAGCAGGATCAGGCCGACCAGGGATTCGCGCTGCTGCAGATAGGCAGTGAGGTGCCGTTCCCACTGTGCCTTCACCTCCGGCGGCACCTTCGCATAGCCGTACCCCGGCAGGTCGACCAGGCGTGCGTCATCGGTAACCGGAAAGAAATTGATGAGTTGGGTGCGGCCAGGCGTCTTACTGGTGCGCGCCAGGCCCTTGTGACCGACGATGGCATTCAGGGCGCTGGACTTGCCGGCATTGGAGCGCCCGGCGAAGGCGGCCTCGCGGCCCGTGTCGGCCGGCGCCTGGCTGAGGCGGGCGGCGCTGGTGAGGAATTCGGCGGCGGTGAAGGGGTTTTTCATGGCTGCGCATTGTGGCCGCTCGCCCCGTACTTGTCATGCGCCGATCGCTTCGCGCTTGAATCGGCGGGGGGGTCACTGGTATAAATGGCGGCTCTCTGGGTCGGGACTGCCCGGCCGGCCGCGCCCAGCGCCCTCTTTCCGCATCGCCTCGAGGCTACAGGAGTTGGTTTCACCATGAACAACCGGTTCGTTTTCGCAGCGACTCTCTCCCTTTCCGTGGCCCTGGTCTCGGCCCCGGCGGCGCAGGCCGCCGATGCCACCGCCGGCAAGGCCAAGGCGGCTGCATGCATCGCTTGTCACGGTGCCGACGGCAACAGCCCCAATCCCGAGTGGCCCTCGCTCGCCGGCCAGCACGCCAAATACCTCGTCAAGCAGCTCCAGGCGTTCAAGGGCGGTGAGCGCAGCAATCCGCTGATGTCACCGATGGCCGCCGGCCTGTCCGAGGAAGATATGGCCGACATCGCCGCCTATTACAGCAGTCAGACCCTGGCCGGCGGCAAGGCCGATCCGGAACTGGTCGCTGCCGGCGAGAAGCTCTATCGCGGCGGCAATGCCACCACCGGCGTCGCGGCCTGCATGGCCTGTCACGGTCCCAACGGTGCCGGCAATCCGCAGGCGAATTTCCCGAGCCTGCAGGGCCAGCATGCCGCCTACACCGTGTTGCAGCTGCAGGCCTTCCGCGCCGGTGAGCGTACCAACGACGCCGGCAAGATGATGCAGAACATCGCCGCGCGCATGACCGACCAGGAAATGGGCGCGGTCGCCTCCTACATTCAGGGTCTGCGCTGATCCAGACCGGGCCGTGACCCGTCAACACGAAGGGTGGCCACAGGCCACCCTTATGGTTGTTTCTGTTTGTTTCCATAGCACTTGGAGGGGCGAGTCACCGCAGCGGTGGGTGTACAATGGCCGCCGACCCCCGTCGAGGTAGTGCGCGTGTCCACTCCCAGCCAAAGCCCCACCCCGAGTACCAGCCGTCGCCCGTCCGTGGGCACCATCCTGCTGGAATTCCTCGGCTCCATGAATCTTGCGATCACCTTGCTGGTGGCGGTGGCGATCGCCTCTGTCATCGGCACGGTGCTCCAGCAGAACGAGCCCTACCAGAACTACATCGTGAAGTTCGGCCCGTTCTGGTTCGAGGCCTTCCAGGACCTGGGGTTGTACGACGTCTACAGCGCCAGCTGGTTTCTGGTCATCCTGGCCTTCCTGGTGGTGTCCACCAGCGTCTGCATCTACCGTAACGCGCCGCAGATGCTGCGCGACATGCGCAACTACCGGCTGAATGCGCGCGAGGTATCGCTGCGCGCCATGCACGCCAACCATGAATGGCAGCTGGCGCTGCCGGCCGCCGAGGTGGAGCGCCGGGTCACGACGGGGCTGCGTGCCAATGGCTACAAACTGCGCCGCAAGGAGCACGGCGACCACACCGTCATCGCCGCGATGCGCGGCGCGAGCAACCGCCTGGGCTATCTGCTGACCCATGCGGCCATTGTCATCATCTGTGTCGGGGGGCTGGTCGACGGCAACCTGCCGCTCAAACTCAAGGAGCTCACCGGCCGGATCACGGTCGAGACCCGCGACATCCCCGCCTCGCAGGTCCCGCGCGACTCCTGGTTGCCGGTGAGCAATCCGTCTTTCCGCGGCAGCGTCACCGTGCCGGAGGGCAGCAACGCGAACATCCTGTTCC
>JAIOJV010000034.1 GCA_019911805.1 Gammaproteobacteria bacterium | reverse complement strand
GGATTCGGGATTCGGGATTCGGGATTCGGGGTTCGGGGTTCGGGGTTCATTCAGGGACGGCCGCAGTGGGCAGGGGGTATGATCACCGGCACTCAGACCTCGGCCAGGTCACCCTTGCGTTCCAGCCAGGCGCGGCGGTCGGCGGCACGCTTCTTGGCAAGCAGCATGTCCATGATCTGATGGGTGCCGTCGGCGGCATCCAGGGTAAGCTGCACCAGTCGGCGGGTATCGGGATTGATGGTGGTCTCGCGCAGCTGCAGCGGGTTCATCTCACCGAGACCCTTGAAGCGCTGCACGCCGATCTTGCCCTTGATCTTCTCGGCGGCAATGCGGTCGAGCACCCCCTGCCGCTCGGCATCGTCCAGCGCATAGAACACCTGCTTGCCGACGTCGATGCGGTACAGCGGCGGCATGGCGACGTAGATATGACCGGCGTCCACCAGCGGCTGGAAGTGGCGCAGGAACAGCGCACACAGCAGTGTGGCGATGTGCGCGCCATCCGAGTCGGCATCGGCGAGGATGCAGACCTTGCCATAGCGCAGGCCCTTCAGGTCCGTGGAACCGGGATCGACGCCGATGGCCACCGAGATATCGTGCACCTCCTGCGAGGCCAGCACCTCGGCGGAATCCACCTCCCAGGTGTTCAGGATCTTACCGCGCAGCGGCATGATCGCCTGGAACTCGCGGTCGCGCGCCTGCTTGGCGGAGCCACCGGCGGAATCACCCTCCACCAGGAACAACTCGGTGTGCCCCGTATCGTCGGAGGTACAGTCCGCCAGTTTGCCCGGCAGCGCCGGCCCGCTGGTAACCTTCTTGCGCACCACCTTCTTGCCGGCGCGCAGCCGGGTCTGGGCGTTGGCGATGGCGAGCTGGGCGATACGCTCACCCAGTTCGGTGTGCTGGTTCAGCCACAGGCTGAAGCCGTCCTTGACCACGCCAGAGACGAAGGCCGCACACTCGCGCGAGCCCAGGCGCTCCTTGGTCTGGCCCGAGAACTGTGGATCGGCGAGCTTCACCGAAAGGATGTAACTGCAGCGGTCCCAGACATCCTCGGGGGTGACACGCACGCCGCGCGGCAGCAGATTGCGAAACTCGCAGAACTCACGGATCGCCTCGGTGAGGCCCGTGCGCAGACCATTCACATGGGTACCGCCCTGCGTCGTCGGGATGAGGTTCACGTAGCTCTCGCCGACCAGCTCGCCCCCCTCCGGCAGCCACACGACCGCCCACTGCGCAGCCTCGCGGTTGCCGACGAGGTTGCCGACGAACGGCTCCTCCGGCAGCCGTTCGGCACCGGCCAGTGCATCGACCAGGTAATCGCGCAGGCCGCCCTCGTAATACCACTCCTCGCGCTCGCCGCTGGCCTCGTCGTGGAACAGCACGCGCAGCCGCGGGCACAGCACTGCCTTGGCGCGCAGCACATGCTTCAGCCGCGGGATGGAGAATTTCGGTGAGTCGAAATAGCTTGGATCAGGCCAGAAGCGCACGCTGGTCCCGGTGTTCTGCCGGCCGACGGTGCCGATCTTCGTCAGCTCGGCGATCTTCTCGCCGCTGGCGAAGGCGATATGGTATTCCTTGCCGCCACGCCGCACCCACACATCGAGCCGCTTCGACAGCGCGTTGACCACCGACACGCCGACACCGTGCAGGCCACCGGAGAACTGGTAGCTCTTGGCGGAGAACTTACCGCCGGCGTGCAGGCGCGTGAGAATCACCTCGACACCGGGCACACCCTCTTCAGGATGGGTGTCCACCGGCATACCGCGGCCGTCGTCACGCACCTCCAGCGAGCCATCCTTGTAGACCGTCACCTCGATGCGTTTCGCATGGCCGGCGATGGCCTCGTCGACGCTGTTATCGATGACTTCCTGGGCCAGATGGTTGGGGCGCGTGGTATCGGTATACATGCCCGGGCGCTTACGCACCGGGTCCAGGCCGCTGAGTACTTCGATGGCGGAGGCGTCGTAATTGGAAGTCATATCAACCCACAAAACTTGATTACCACGGAAGCACACGGAAGAACACGGACAGGATCACAGGCCTCCCACGACAGCCCAAGTCACCCGCCAGGTGCCGAGGCAGCGCTTCACGACGTGGTTTCATTTCGGCGTCTTCCGTGTGCTTCCGTGGCTGAAAGGATTTTTCCAGGCTCAATGAAAGCGATCATCAGAGGGCAGACCGTAGCGCATACGCCTGAGCATCTCCGCCCGACGCAGCGTACCCATGGCGGGATCACAGAGATAATAGCGGTACAGACGTTCGCGGTAGCGCTCGACGCCGAGATTGCGGATCGGCGCCCACTCTCCTCCCTCGATGGTGCGCCAGGTGCCGGCGCTGTCACCATAGGCATAGGTGCGCCATTCCCGTGTCGAACAACGGATGCCCTCGTAGAAGAGATTCTCGCTGCCACCGGGTGCCCGCAGCAGCATGACATAGCGGACCACGCCGTCCTCACCGATGACCAGTGAGGGCTCGTCGATGGACATTTCCAGACGGGAGCCGGCGATCTGCAGCGGCACACTCACATAGTGCTGGCCGTCGGGATAAGGCGGCAACTCGACCGCCTGTTCCTTCCAGGGCTCACGCTCGACGAACGGGATCTGCGGACCTTCCTCGGCCGGCACGGACACCGGCAGCAACACGCCCAGACTGGCGGCTGCCACACCGACCAGACGGATGAGGGATGAACGCTGGAAGCTGAGAATTGCCGTATCTCCTCTTGGCAGGAAGCCGGCATTCTAAGAGGGATTGCGGGCGGCCACAATCGGGAGGGGGGGCCGATGGTGGATGGACCAAGCCATCGGCCACGGAAACACACGGAACATAATCCCCCAAACCTTGCATGCCATGCATGTGGATTCTTCAGCAGCAGCCTCTTCCGTGCAGTTCTGGAGCCAACGATGACTCAAGAGAGACTCGGCGCGGTGCTCGCGGGCTGGAATCAGCCTGATGGTGGGATTTACCGCAAATATCCTGTTCGTGCCTTTCCCGTAGCGAACCCGGGACTCACGCCAGATCTGCCAGCAGCGAGGCCCGCACCCCGTTGGGGATTGCCGCGACGTCATGCTGGTACTCGGGATGGTCGATACCCATGCCAATAGCGGCACCCTGTCTGGCGGCCGCGACCATGGCCGGCGTGAGTTCGAAACGCATGAAGTGGACGGCCGAGGTCTTCTCCGTGTCCGCACGCTCCAGGTCCTCGTCTGCAATGGCATAGACGGGCTCGGCGTCGCCCACCCGCACCCAGACACGGTCCTCAATGCCGACCAGACGGGCCAGCGCCCGCCGCCGCTCGGTCTCGTCCGGCACCTCGATCATGAAGGTCGCCTTCCAATTGCTGCCGTCGGGAATGAGCGAGTTGTAGGTATCCAGCTCATCCTGGATGCCGGCGGCCTCGAAGATGCGCTCCACGCGCAGCATCTCCTGGACCTGATACTGCATGGTCAGGCGATCCTCGAAATACAGCGTGGCCAGCGGCCCGATGGCCACCTTGCGGTCGCGCTTGTGGGCGAGCACGCGGGCGCGGAACTCGCTGCGTACCTCGGCGTACTTCTCCAGGCTGTAGAGATCTTCTCGGGTCAGTTTCGCGGCACTCATGATGGGCTCCAGTTTTTGGCAGCAGCGTAGGGTGCGTCGAGGCGCAGCCTGACGCACCGTGGGCGTCAGTCGGTCTGTCTGGTGCGCGCTCTCTGCGCCGCCATGCACCCTACGCCCGCCTACAGGCCGTAGGCATACCGCAGCAGCGTCAACGGATGTTCGGGCGCACGGCCGTCGCGCAGGCCGTTCTCGATCTGATGCCCGGCCATGGGGCAATCACTGCTGTAGTGATCGGCATTCGCCTGGGTCACACGCTTGACCACCGGTTTGCAGATCTGCATCGAGACCTCGTGGAACTCACGCTTCACCGCGTAGGTGCCGTCGTGGCCCGAGCAGCGCTCGATGGTCTGGATCTGCGTCTCCGGCACCAGTGCCAGCAGCTCGCGGGTCTTCAGGCCGATGTTCTGTACCCGCAGATGGCAGGCCACGTGATAGGCCACGGTACCGAGCGGATGCTTGAAATCCGTCTTCAGCTTGCCATGCCGGTGGCGCAGCATCAGATACTCGAACGGGTCATAGATGTTGTCGCGCACCCGGGCGACATCGGCGTCGTCGGGGAAGATCAGCGGCAGCTCCTGCTTGAACATCAGCACGCAGGAGGGTACCGGTGCGACGATATCCCAGCCGGCGTCGATGAGTTCGAGCAACTGCGGGATATTGACGTCCTTGGCAGCGGCCACGGCCTCGAAATCCCCGAGCTCCAGCTTGGGCATACCGCAGCAACGCTCCTTGCCAACCGTCCGCATAGGGATGTCGTTGTGCTCGAACACGGCGACCAGATCGGCGCCGATCTGTGGTTCGTTGTAGTTGCCGTAGCAGGTCGTGAACAGTGCCACCTTGCCGCGGGTGGGTCCGGCAGACTGTGGCTCGACGGCCTTGGGCCGATGGCCGCGCAGACGCTTGCGCAGCGTGGTGCTGTGATATTCGGGCAGGATCGCATCCGGGTGCACGCCCAGCACCTTGTCCAGCAGCACACGCGCCGGCCGGGACCGGTTGGCCGCGTTGACCACCTGCGCCACCACCGGGATACCGGCGAGTGAGCCGACCAGATCGGTGGAGGTCAGCAGCTTATCGCGGCCGCGCACCTTACCCTGACGGGACTTGACCGCCTTGGCACGCAGCATCAGATGCGGGAAGTCGACGTTCCATTCATGCGGCGGCACGTAGGGACACTTGGTCATGAAGCACAGGTCGCACAGGTAGCAGTGATCGACCACCTCCCAGTAGACCGGCCGCGCGACGCCGTCGAGCTCCAGCGTGTCCGAGGCGTCGATGGCGTCGAACAGCGTCGGAAACGCGTTGCAGAGGTTGAAGCAGCGCCGGCAACCGTGGCAGATGTCGAATACCCGCTCCAGCTCCTTGAACAGGTCCGCCTCGTCGTAGAAGCCCGGGTTACGCCAATCCAGGGCGTGTCGCTGCGGCGCTTCGAGACTACCTTCGCGTGTGGGCATAAATTCAGGTCCTAGGTTCTAGGCTCTAGGTCCTAGGTGCGAAGTAAGGGTTTTGCCTCGTCCCTAGCACCTAGACCCTAGTACCTGGTTTATTTATCCAACTGATCCAGCGCCTTCTGGAAGCGGTTGGCGTGGGAGCGCTCGGCCTTGGCCAGGGTCTCGAACCAGTCCGCGATCTCATCGAAACCTTCCTCGCGCGCACCCTTGGCCATGCCGGGATACATGTCGGTGTACTCGTAGGTCTCGCCCGCAATGGCGGCCTTCAGATTGTCCGCGGTGCCGCCGATCGGCAGGCCGGTGGCAGGGTCACCCACCGCCTCCAGGTATTCCAGGTGGCCATGCGCGTGCCCGGTCTCGCCTTCGGCGGTGGAGCGGAACACGGCCGCGACGTCGTTATAGCCCTCGACGTCGGCCTTGGATGCGAAATAGAGATAGCGGCGGTTGGCCTGGGACTCGCCCGAAAACGCGGCCTTGAGGTTCTCTTCGGTCTTACTGCCCTTCAGATTTGCCATGGTGACGTCCTCCTGAAAAATTCGGCGGCGGGCCGGTGCCCGGAACCAGATTTAGACTTTGTCTAAACTCCGTACAGATTCTAGGCACCCCCCTCCACAGTGTCAACCACAGCCGCCCAGGGTTGTCGGGGGTTGCCGCGGGGGTTGCCGCGAAGGCCATCGACTCTACCCCGCGGACTGCAGCGAGACAACTGCCGACCGGGGCCTGTTCACAGCCAAATGGCTGACAGGGCTTGCTTCCGGACACTGTCGGGGTAGCGCGTTGACCGGTCTCGCCGAGCGGGGTACCGTAGGCGCCTGCCGTCATCCCGGACCCCCGATCTTGGCCAAGAAACGCAGCGAAACGCCCCCCTTCGAGCAGTCACTCCAGGAACTGGAGGGGCTGGTGGAGAAGATGGAACAGGGCGACCTCAGCCTGGAAGCCGCCCTGGCCTCCTTCGAGCGTGGCATCCAGCTCATGCGCACCTGCCAGGAGGCGCTGGCCCAGGCCGAGCAGAAGGTCGAGCAACTGCTCCGACAGGGTGAAACGGAGCAGATCGTGCCCTTCGAAGGCGACGATGCCTGAGGTGGACAACCGCACGGCGACAACTCCGCTGGCGGCATTCTCCGCGACCCACCTGCGGCGGGTCGAGGCCGCCCTGGACCGTTGTCTGCCTGCCGGCGACACCCACCCCGCGCGCCTGCACCAGGCGATGCGTTATGCCGTGCTCGGCGGCGGCAAGCGCATCCGACCGCTGCTGACCTACGCCGCCGGTGCGGCCCTGGACGCGCCCGACGCACGCCTGGATGCACCGGCCTGTGCGGTCGAACTCATCCACGCCTACTCGCTGGTGCACGACGACCTGCCGGCCATGGACGACGACGATTTGCGGCGCGGGCGACCGACCTGCCATCGCGCATTCGACGAGGCCACTGCGATCCTCGCCGGCGACGCCTTGCAGACCCAGGCCTTTCACGTCCTTGCCCACGCTCCGGAGCTGGATGTTGCGCCGACGATCCGCCTGCGCATGATCGATACCCTGGCGGTGGCCTCCGGTTCGCGCGGCATGGCCGGGGGGCAGGCCATTGATCTCGCCGCAGTCGGTCAGACCCTGGATATCGCCCAGCTCGAGGATATGCATATCCACAAGACCGGTGCGCTGATCCGTGCCAGCGTGCTGCTCGGCGCCCTGTGCGTGGACCGGCCGGACGAGGCCCGTCTGGACCGGCTGGACCGGTATGCCAAATGCATCGGTCTGGCCTTCCAGATCCAGGACGACATCCTCGATATGGTCGGCGACACCGCCACCCTGGGCAAAGTCGCCGGTGCCGACAGCGCCCGCGACAAACCCACCTATCCCGCCCTGCTCGGTCTGGATGGCGCCCGCCGGCGCGCCGCTGAACTGCACGCCGCTGCCCACACGGCGCTGGCCGGCTTCGGCCCCGAGGCCGAGCCCCTGCGCGGTCTGGCCGACCTCATCGTGCAACGGGGGCGCTGAGTGGCCCGGGGCGACCGATCCCTGATCGACACCCCTGATCGACACCCCTGATCGGCCTCGGATCAACGCCTGATCAACCCCTGAATCAATCCGGGGTCACACCCCCCAACGACCCGGCCATTGTCTGCACCGAAAAGCCGCATCCGACACGACACCCACCGGGCAGGCCCGGACGCGGGTACACACCTCCATAACAGGCACCCCGACACCCGCAAGCGCATCCGTACTGCCCTATTAAAGTCTTTTGTTTCAGTAGTTTTCGTGTGCTTTCGGGGCTGGAATGGTTTTTATAGTTTGAATGTGCCTGCGCCACCCGGGATAATGTCCGGTTCCAGTGGTGTACACAGCTCATGACCGGCCCCAAGCCCTTTCCCCTACTCGACCAGATCGACACCCCCGACCAGTTGCGGCAGCTCGCCGAGGCCCAACTGCCGGTGCTGGCGCACGAACTGCGGGAGTTCCTGATCCAGAGCGTCAGCCGTACCGGCGGGCATCTGGCCGCAGGCCTTGGCACCGTGGAGCTGACCATCGCCCTGCACTATGTCTACGACACCCCCGCTGACCGGCTGGTCTGGGATGTCGGCCACCAGAGCTATCCGCACAAGATCCTCACCGACCGGCGTGCGCGCATGGCGACGCTGCGCCAGCAGGGCGGGCTCGCGGGTTTCCCCAAGCGCGACGAAAGCCCCTATGACGCCTTTGGCGTCGGCCATTCCAGCACCTCCATCAGCGCGGCGCTGGGCATGGCCATCGCCATGGCACGTGCCGGCAACGAGGGCAAGGCCGTCGCCATCATCGGCGACGGCGCCATGACCGCCGGTATGGCCTTCGAGGCACTCAACCACGCCGGTGATCTGGATGCGAACCTGCTGGTGATCCTCAACGACAACGACATGTCGATCTCGCCGAATGTCGGCGCGCTGTCGAACTACTTCGCGCGGGTGCTGTCGGGCCGCGCCTATGCGTCCATGCGCGAGCGCGGCAAGAAGGTGCTGGAGGCGCTGCCGCCGGTACGCGAACTCGCGCGCCGTGCCGAGGAGCACATGAAGGGCATGGTCGTGCCCGGCACGCTGTTCGAGGAGATGGGCTTCAACTACCTCGGCCCCATCGATGGCCACGATCTGCCCAGCCTGGTGAAGACGCTGCGGAATGTGCGCGCACTGTCCGGCCCGCAGCTGCTGCACGTGGTCACCCGCAAGGGCAAGGGCTATGCGCCGGCCGAGGCTAATCCCTGCGCCTTCCACGGTGTGAACAAATTCGACCCGACGACGGGCACGGCGCCGCCGGCCGCCAGTAGCGGACCGACCTACACCGAGGTCTTCAGCGACTGGGTGTGCGCCATGGCCGAGCACGACCCGTCGCTGGTCGCGATCACGCCGGCGATGCGTGAGGGCTCGGGTCTGGTCGCGTTCTCGGAACGCTTTCCGCAGCGCTATTTCGATGTCGGCATCGCCGAACAGCACAGCGTGACGTTGGCCGCCGGACTCGCCTGCCAGGGCCTGCATCCGGTGGTGGCGATCTATTCCACCTTCCTGCAGCGTGCCTACGACCAACTGATCCACGACGTCGCCCTGCAGAATCTGCCCGTCACCTTCGCCATCGATCGCGCCGGTCTGGTCGGCCCCGACGGCCCCACCCACGCCGGCAGCTTCGATCTATCCTATCTGCGGTGTGTACCCAACCTGGTCGTCATGGCGCCGGCCGACGAGAACGAGTGCCGGCGCATGCTGTGCACCGCACAGCGCCACCCGGGACCGGCGGCGGTGCGTTATCCGCGCGGCCGCGGTCCGGGCGTGCCCATCGACGCGGCACTGGAACCGCTGCCGCTGGGCCGCGCCGAACTGCGCCGCCAGGGCCGGCAGATCGCCCTGCTCGCCTTCGGCAGCATGGTGGCACCGGCCGAGCAGGTCGCGGAGCGACTCGACGCCACCCTGGTGAACATGCGTTTCGTGAAGCCGCTGGACACGGTCCTGCTGCAGAAGCTCGCCGCCAGTCATGCGGACTTCGTCACCATCGAAGAGAACGCGGTCGCGGGCGGCGCCGGCAGCGCCGTGAACGAATGGCTGGCCGCGCAGGGACTGGCCGTGCGGATGCTGAATCTGGGTCTGCCGGACTGCTTCATCGAGCACGGCGGCCGGGAACAGTTGCTGGCCGGCTGCGGACTGGATGCGGCCGGCATCGAGGCCGCCATTCGCCACCACCTGGGTGAGCCGGACGCGTCCGGCCCGGGTACCGTCGATTGTGTCGACGGGGTCAGTCGCCTAATATCGTAGTTATTTACTCAGGAATTACCCCACGTGGCCGGTAGCTATACCCTCAAAGTACTGACCGAGTTCGCCGCTGCGCACACCCTGCGCGACTATCCGGGCGCCTGTGCGCGCATGCATGGCCACAACTGGAAGGTGGAGGTGGAAGTGGTCGCACGCGCCCTCGACGCAGTCGGTATGGGCGTGGATTTCAAGGTCATCAGAAACGCCGCACGCACCATCGGTGACCGCCTCGACCACCGCTACCTGAACGATCTGGCGCCGTTCACCGAGATCAATCCGACCGCCGAAAACATCGCGGCGTATTTCTACCGCGAACTGGCGCAGGCCCTGAACGACGACCGTATCCGGGTCCACTCGGTCACCCTGTGGGAGACCGACCGCGCCTGCGTCCGCTATGTCGAGGAAGCCGCATGAGCCAGCCCACACCGATCAATCGCCCCCCTGCAGAAACGGCCACTGAGATGTCCGAGGAGGTGCCCGGGGAGATGCCCGAGGAGATGGAAGACGTGCAGGCCCGCGTCGACACGCGCCACATCGCCATCGATAAGGTGGGCATCAAGGACATCCGCCACCCGGTGCGCGTCGCCGACCGTTCCGGCGGCGAGCAGCACACCATCGCCACCTTCAACATGTACGTGAACCTGCCCCACAACTTCAAGGGCACGCACATGTCACGCTTCGTGGAGATCCTCAACCGCCACGAGCGCGAGGTCACCGTGCAGTCCTTCAAGGAGATGCTCGCGGAGATGGCCGAGCTCCTGGAGGCCGAGGCCGGGCATATCGAGATGCGCTTCCCGTATTTCGTCAACAAGTCCGCGCCGGTGTCCGGGGTGCAGAGTCTGATGGATTACGACGTCACCTTCATCGGCGAGATCCGCAACGGTGAGCCGCGGATGAACATCAAGGTCGTGGTGCCGGTCACCAGCCTGTGTCCCTGCTCCAAGAAGATCTCCGCCCGCGGTGCGCACAACCAGCGCTCGCATGTCACCATCGACGTGCGCACCCGGGAATTCATGTGGATCGAGGAGCTCATCGACATCGTCGAGCAGGAGGCCTCCTGCGAGCTCTACGGACTGCTCAAACGCCCCGACGAAAAGTACGTCACGGAACGCGCCTACGACAACCCCAAGTTCGTCGAAGATATGGTACGCGACGTCGCCGCCCGCCTGAACGCTCACGAGCGTATCGGTGCCTACGTGGTCGAGGCAGAAAACTTCGAGTCCATCCACAACCACTCGGCGTACGCGATGATCGTGAACGACAAGGATGGGGAGTGAGGCGTGAGGCGTGAGGCGTAAAAGATAAACCCCTTTTTAGCCACGGAAGCACACGGAAATACACGGAAAAGGGCTATTGTAAAATCCCAGCAAGCAAGCTGCCCGGTTACCACCTGGGCTTTTACATGTAAGGTCTCATCAGTTGGTCCCGAGAGGGCTTTGCAATAGTATTTTTTCTGTGTATTTCCGTGTGCTTCCGTGGCCAAAAATCATTGGGTTTTACGCCTCACGCCTAACGCCTCACGCCTCACCCCTAAACAAACGGTACTAGCAGCAGCAGCGTCAGTGCCGCCGCGATGCCGGCGGCCAGGTCGTCGAGCATGATCCCCAACCCACCGTGGACGTGGCGGTCGAGTACGCAGATCGGCCAGGGCTTGAGGATGTCGAACAGCCGGAAGCAGACGAAGCCGGCGGCGATCCACAGCCAGCCCGGGGGCGCGAACGCCATGGTCGCCAGATAGCCGACCACCTCGTCCCAGACGATACCCGGATGGTCGTGCACCCCGAGAGCGCGCGCCGTACGCCCGCACAGCCAGATCCCCAGTACGAACACCGCCCCCAGCACCAGCAGATAGAACCACGGTGGCAGCGTCGCGCACAACAGATAGACCGGGATCGCCGCCAGGGTGCCGGAGGTGCCGGGCGCACGCGGCACCAGCCCGCTGCCAAAACCAAGCGCCAGGAAATGGCCGGGGTCGCGTAACAGCCGCGCAGGGATGGCTGGCGGCGGGCTCATCGCGACCGTCGGCAGGCGCGATTGCGCTCAGGTGAAATGTACATAGCCTTCCCGTTCGAGGCGAAACGCACGCCCGTCGTCGCGGACGCAGCGCAGGCCCGGCTGCGCCTCGATCACCCCGATCTCCGTCACCGCCAGTCCATCCAGGCGGGCGGCAACGGCAGCCACGTGTGCAGCGGGTACGGTGAAACACAACTCATAGTCGTCGCCGGCCGCGAGCGGCAGGCCGTGCCAGTCGGGACTACCCGCCGCCACGACCTGGCGAAAGGCCGTGGCGCGTGGCAGACGATCGACCCACACAGTCGCACCGACAGCGCCCGCCGTGAGCACATGACCGAGATCCGCGGCCAGACCGTCGGAAATGTCGATGGCCGCACTGGCCAGACCGCGCAGCGCCACGCCCGCCGCCACGCGTGGCTCCGGCCGGCGCAGGCGCGCCAGCAGCGCGGGCCAGGGTTCCACATCGGCGGCACCGCCGGCCTGCAGGTGCCGCAGCGCCACCCCGGCAGCACCGAGCGTGCCGGTCACGAAGATGCGATCGCCCGGCCGCGCACCGGCACGCCGCAGGGCCTGGCCGGCCGGCACGGTGCCCATGATCTGTACCGATACCGTCAGCGGTCCACGGGTGGTATCGCCGCCGATCAGCTCGACCTGGAAACGCTCGGCCAAGGCGAAGAAGCCGTCCGCGAAACCGGCCACCCAGCCCTCCTCCGCCCGCGGCAGCGTCAGCGCCAGCGTCGCCCAGCGCGGGTCCGCACCCATCGCCGCCAGATCGCTGAGATTGACGGCGAGCGCCTTGTGACCGATATCGGCCGGCACGGTGTCATGTGGGAAGTGCACGCCCGCCACCAAGGTATCCACCGCGACCACCAGCGACTCGCCCACCGCCACGTCCACCACGGCCGCGTCGTCGCCGATACCCAGCGCGACGTCACCGCGCCGGTGGGCCCGCGCGGCGAAGTAACGGTCGATGAGGGAGAATTCGGCGAGCGGCATGGGGGTTCTTCGCGGTTGAAAACGATTAACCACAAAGGACACCAAGGACACGAAGGAAATTCATCAACGCATGCGGAACGACGAGTTCCCTTCCCCTTGATGGGGAGGACAGGGGAAGGGTGCGACACGTTCCGACAGCCCCCTCACCCCGGCTCTCTCCCGCAAGGAAGAGGGCATTCCCGCTTTTACATTGATTGGAGATTTTCCTTCGTGTCCTCGGTGTCCTTCGTGGTTGAAACAGACCCGATCTCAAATCAGCCGCGCATCTCCACCGCACGCAGGTCGCGCGCAAGTCGATCGAGCGCTGCGTTGACGAAGGTATGGCCCTGCTCGGCACCGTACTTCTTGGTCAGCGCCACGGCCTCATTGAGCACGACACGGTAGGGTACGTCCAGACATTGCTGCAGTTCGAAGGCGGCGACACGCAGCATGGCGCGCTCGACGGGATCGACCTCGTCCAGCGGCCGCGCCAGCACCGGTGCGAGCAACGCGTCCAGCGTGGCGTGACCTTGTACCACGCCGCGCACCAGCACCTCGAAATACTCCGTGTCGGCACCGCGGTTGTCCGCGTCGGTCAGGAACTGGGCCAGGATATCGGTCGCATCGTGCGCGGTCATCTGCCATTGATAGACCGCCTGCATGGCCAGCCGCCGCGCCTTGCTGCGCGCGGCGGCCGGGAACCGCCGGCTGGAACCCGAGACGGTGCCAGCGGCCATCAGGACTCCAACTGTTTGAGCAGGTCGATCATCTCGATGGCGGACATGGCCGCCTCGACGCCCTTGTTACCGGCCTTGGTGCCGGCGCGCTCGATGGCCTGTTCGATGCTGTCGACCGTCAGCACGCCGAAGGCGAGTGGGACGTCGAACTCCATGCCGACGCTGGCCAGGCCTTTGATGCATTCGCCGGCGACGTACTCGAAATGTGGCGTGCCACCGCGGATCACGGCACCGAGCGCAATGATGGCATCGTACTTCTTCGAAGCCGCCAGGCGCTTCGCCGCCAGCGGCATCTCGAAGGCCCCGGGCACGCGCACGATGTGCAGGTCCTGCTCCTGGGCGCCGTGGCGCTTCAGACAGTCCACCGCACCGGCCACCAGACTCTCCACCACGAAGCTGTTGAAGCGCGCCACCAGCAACGCAAAGCGCGCCCCACGCACCTGCAACTGGCCCTCGATCTCGGTCATCTTGCTCATCAGTCGTATCCCATGTCCGTCGTTGAATTCAGTCTGTCGGCAGTTTAACCACGAAGGACACTAAGGACACGAAGGAAATTCATCAACGAATGCTGAACGATGCGTCCTCCCCTTGACGGGGAGGATAGGGGGGTGCGATGCGCTCCAGCAATCCCCTCACCCGGGCCCTCTCCCGCAAAGGGAGAGGGCGCTCTCGATTTTACATTGATTGGAGATTTTCCTTCGTGTCCTTAGTGTCCTTCGTGGTTAACTCGAAATACCCCTCACCCGCTCAGTCGCCGGACACGTATTCGACCACTTCGAGGCCGAAACCGGTGATGGCGTGCATCTTTTTCGGGGCCGACAGCACGCGCATACGGGTGATGCCGAGGTCGGCCAGGATCTGGGCACCGATCCCGTAGGTGCGCAGCTCCTCGCGGCCGCCGCCACGCCGCGGCGGCTCGCTGTGCGGGCCAGCTTCGGCGTAATAGCGGATACGGCGCACCAGCGAGGCGGGATCTTCCGGCTTACCGAGCACAATGATCACGCCGCTGCCCTCGCGCGCCACCCGTTCCAGTGCATGTCGCAGCGGCCAGCCGCAATCCCCAGTGCGGGCACCCAGCAGATCGCACAGCGTGCCCTGCACGTGCACCCGCACCAGCACCGGCTGCTGCACGTCCGGCTCGCCGTAGACCAACGCGAGATGTACGTCCTTCTCGATGGAGTCCTCATAGGCCACCAGCCGGAAGTCACCGAACTCCGTCGGCAGGTCGCACGCGGCAACGCGCTCGACGGTCTTCTCATTCTCGATGCGGTAATGAATCAGATCGGCGATAGTGCCGATCTTGAGCTTGTGTTCGGCAGCAAAGCGCTCCAGGTCGGGCCGCCGCGCCATGCTGCCGTCCTCGTTGAGGATCTCGACGATGGCCGCGGCCGGCTCCAGACCCGCCAGACGCACCAGATCGCAGCCTGCCTCGGTGTGGCCGGCACGGGTGAGCACGCCGCCGGGCTTGGCCATGAGCGGGAAGATATGCCCGGGCGTGACGATGTCACCGGGCTCCGCATCGGGGGCCACCGCCGCCTGGACCGTTACCGCGCGGTCCTGCGCCGAAATACCGGTGGTCACACCCTCGGCCGCTTCGATAGATACCGTGAAATTGGTCGAGTGCGATGAGGTGTTGTCATTGACCATCAGTGGCAGGTTCAACTGCCGGCAGCGCTCGCGCGTCAGTGTCAGACACACCAGACCACGGCCGTACTTGGCCATGAAGTTGATATCCTCCGGACGCACCTTGCTCGCGGCCATGACGAGATCGCCCTCATTCTCGCGATCCTCGTCGTCCATCAGGATGATCATCCTGCCCTGACGCAGGTCCTCGATGAGCTCTTCGACGGTGTTCAATGCCATTGCCGACTCCAAACAAACTTATGATTTACCACGAAGGACACGAAGGACACGAAGGAAAATCTTCGATCAAAGTGAAAGCGAAGCTTCGATCTCCCTTCGCATGGAGTAACCCATCTCGGAGAAAGAACGCTTCTCTTGCAACAAGTATTGAACGATTTTCCTTCGTGTCCTTCGTGGTTAATACCAACCTACTCACTCCCGCGCAAAGCCGTGTGCGCGCAGGAGCTCCAGGGTGATGTCCTGTCCGCCTTCCGCCACGGTGTCGCCGAGCAGCAGGCGCTCGAGGTAGCGGGCGATCAGATCCACTTCCAGATTCACCCGGCGACCCGGCCGGTACTCATCGAGCGTGGTCTCGGCCAGCGTGTGCGGGACGATATTGAGCTCGAATACATTACGTTCGACCGCATTCACCGTCAGGCTGACACCATCCACACAGATCGAGCCCTTGGCTGCGATGTAGCGTGCCAGCCCCTGCGGGGCGCGGATGCGCAGACGCTCGGAGCGCGCATCCGAGCGGCGCTCGATGACCTCACCGACTCCATCGACATGGCCGCTGACCAGATGCCCACCCAGACGCGTGGTCGGCAGGAGCGCCTTTTCCAGATTCACCCGCGCGCCCGCCTTCAGGTCACCGATGACGGTATGCGCCAGTGTCTCGCCCGAGACATCGGCCCAGAAACCATCGCCCGGCAGTTCCACGGCCGTGAGGCACACACCGCTGACCGCGATGCTGTCGCCGGGCCGCACGTCGCCGAGATCGAGTTTGCCGGTACGCACGCGCAGGCGCAGATCGCCGCCCTGCGGCTCCAGCGCGGCGATCTCGCCGACGGCTTGTATGATGCCTGTGAACATTCTAGTGCTTGCGCACAGATGCAAGAGGCAAGAGGCAAGAGGCAAGCAATAAAACCGGCTGCGTGGAAATTTTCATGACTTGTCTCTTGCCTCTTGCCTCTTGTCTCTGATGCCAGCCGTGATGCGCCAGTCGTCACCGACCTTGCGGATATCGCGAATGTCCAGCGCGATCTTCTGTGCCATGCGCCCCAGGCCCGGCAGGTGGAACAGCCCGCGCGCGGCGTCGCCGAGCAGCGTCGGCGCCAGGTAGATCACCAGTTCGTCGATCAGCCCGGCGTGCAGGAAACTACCCGCCAGCACGGCGCCGCACTCCAGCAATACCTCGTTGATGTCACGTGCCGCCAGGGTCTGCAGCACCGCTGCGAGATCGACGCCGCCCGTGCCCGCCGGCAGGGACAGTACCTCCGCACCGGCCCCTTCGAGCGCCGCGCGTGCGCCCGGTTCGGCGTGCGCCGTCAACACCAGCGTCCGGCCCGGTTGCGCCAACAGCTTCGCCGTCACTGGCAGGCGCAGCCGCGTATCCAGAACGACCCGCAGCGGCTGACGGACGTCGCCGGGGGCGCCGTTGTCCAGGCGCACTGTCAACGATGGATCGTCCATCAGTGCCGTGCCCACACCCGTCACGATCGCGCTGCTGCGCGCCCGCAGGCGCTGCACATCGGCGCGCGCGTGCTCACCGGTGATCCACTTCGACTCGCCCGACGCCATGGCGGTACGACCGTCCAGGCTCATGGCCAGCTTGCAGCGCACATACGGCCGGCCGCGACGCATGCGGCTGACGAAGCCCGGATTGAGCGCCGCGGATTCGGTCGCGAGCAGGCCGATCCGCGTATCGATGCCGGCCGCCCGCAGTTGCGCCAGGCCGTCGCCCGCGACGCGCGGATTCGGGTCCTGCAGGCCGGCGATCACACGGGTCACACCGGCGCCGATCAAGGCGTCACTGCACGGTGGCGTGCGCCCGTGATGACCGCACGGCTCCAATGTGACATAGGCCGTCGCGCCGCGCGCCTGCTCACCCGCCGCGCGCAACGCCTGCACCTCGGCGTGCGGCCCGCCGGCACGTTCGTGCCAACCCTCACCGACGATCTCACCCGCACGCACCAGCACGCAGCCCACACGCGGATTCGGATCGGTCGTGTACAGACCGCGTTCGGCGAGTTGCAACGCGCGGGCCATGTACCGGTGGTCGTCGCTGATGAACATATGACGTTCCAGGTCCTAGGTCCTAGGTTCTAGGGCCGAGGGAAAGATCGTGGGGTTTCCCTAGCACCTAGTCCCTAGTCCCTCGGCCCTGGTCTCTGCTTTTCATCCAACAACAGCAGCTGATCACGCTCCTCTTCCGGTGTCGCCCCCCTTTCCAGCCGTTCGATCTCCTCGCGGAAGGCATTCACGTCCTGGAAGCTGCGGTATACCGAGGCGAAACGCACGTAGGCGACCTGATCCAGCTTGCGCAGTTCATTCATCACCCATTCACCCAGCTGTGACGAGTGAATTTCGCGCTCGCCGCTGGCGCGCATGCGCTGTTGGATGTGGTTGATCGCGTCCTCGATGCGTTCGGTCGGCACCGGCCGTTTTTCCAGGGCGCGCACGATGCCCCCCCGCAACTTGGCCTCGTTGAACGGATCGCGGGTACCGTCGCGCTTGACGATGCGCGGCATCACCAGCTCGGCGACCTCGAAGGTGGTGAAGCGTTCGCCGCAGCTGAGACATTCGCGCCGGCGGCGTACCTGTACGCCCTCACTGGCCAGCCGCGAGTCGATTACCTTGGTATCTTCGGCGCCGCAGAATGGGCAATGCATGGCATTGTCAGATGCAAGATGCAAGGTACAAGGTACAAGGGAAACCGCAGCATCCCTTGAACGACTTGTATCTTGTATCTTGTATCTTGCCTCTAGCGCTCATACACCGGAAATCGCTTGCACAGCGCCAGTACCTGTGTGCGCACCTGGTCCTGCACCGCGGTGTTCTCGAGGTCGTCGAGGATGTCACAGATCCAGCCGGCCAGTGTCCTGACCTCGGTCTCTTTGAAACCGCGCGTGGTGACCGCCGGGGTGCCGAGCCGGATGCCGCTGGTGACGAAGGGCGACTGCGGGTCGTTGGGTACGGCGTTCTTGTTCACGGTGATGTAGGCATTGCCCAGGGCCGCGTCGGCAGCCTTGCCGGTAATGCCCTTGTCGATCAGGTCGACCAGGAACAGGTGGTCGTCGGTGCCGTCGGAGACGATCTTGTAGCCGCGGTCCTGGATCACCGCGGCCATGGCGCGGGCATTGGCCAGTACCTGTTTCTGGTAGTCCGTGAATTCCGGTTGCAGTGCCTCCAGGAAGGCCACCGCCTTGGCGGCGATGACGTGCATCAGCGGGCCGCCCTGGGTGCCGGGGAACACCATCGAGCTGAGTTTCTTCTCGATGTCCGGATTGGCCTTCGCCAGGATCAGGCCGCCGCGCGGACCGCGCAGGGTCTTGTGGGTGGTGGTGGTGGTGACGTCGGCGATGGCGACCGGGTTCGGATAGATCCCGGCGGCGACCAGGCCGGCGACATGTGCCATGTCGACGAACAGCAGGGCGCCGACCGAATCGGCGATCGCCCGGAACCGGTTCCAGTCCAGCGTGCGCGAATAGGCCGAAAAGCCACCGACGATCATCTTCGGCTTGTGCTCGTTCGCCAGGCGCTGGATCTCGTCGTAATCGATCAGGCCGGTGTCGGGATTCAGGCCGTACTGCACGGCGTTGAACAGCTTGCCGGAGAAATTCACCTTGGCGCCGTGGGTCAGGTGGCCACCGTGGGCAAGGCTCATGCCGAGGATAGTGTCACCGGGATTGAGCAGTGCCAGATAGACCGCGGCATTGGCCTGGGAGCCGGAATGCGGCTGGACGTTGGCGTAGTCGGCACCGAACAGCTGCTTGGCACGGTCGATGGCGAGTTGCTCGGCGACATCGACGAACTCGCAGCCGCCGTAGTAGCGCTTGCCCGGATAGCCCTCGGCATACTTGTTGGTCAGCACCGAACCCTGCGCGGCCATCACCCGCGGACTGGCATAGTTCTCGGAGGCGATCAGTTCGATGTGATCTTCCTGCCGTTGCTCCTCGCCCTGGATGGCGGCCCAGAGTTCCGGATCGAAACCGGCGATGGCCATGTCTTTGCTGAACATTCCAAACCCCTGTAAACACGGCCGGCCCGCACTATTGGAGGACGGACCGGCGCTGAACGGACCCCCGACGCAGGCGGGGGCGAAGGGCGGCCATGATAGCACGAAGGACCGGCGCGCAGACCCGGGCCCGGGGGCGCACGGGGACAAATGGCAACTGCGGGCGGGTGCGCGCGGTGGCACACGGTTGGCAGGGGAATCCACTGCGTCAGGCCGCACTCCAAGCGTGCCGCGATCGACCCAGCGAATGGCCACGGAAACACACGGAATGTAAAACCCGCCACAGCCCGCCTTTTATGTATTTCCGCGTGCTTCCGTGACCAAGACCCCCAAGTCGTGATGCCTGGTGCGTCAGGCTACGCCTCGAAACCCTGCATGCCGCGCCCGCCACAGCGAATGGTCGCGGAAATACACGGACTACAAAACCGGCTGCGGCCCCACATTTTTGTGTGATTCCGTGTGGTTCCGTGGCCAATGCCCCAGCCGCGTAGCTGGATTCCGGCCGGACGGTCTCCATCCGGGCTTACGGCCGGGGCCCTACACCTCCTCCGCCAGCGCCGCCACCACCCCCGTCCAGGCGGCCGCCAGGTTGGCGCGGTCGTATCCGCCGCCGCCCAGGGCGACCAGCCGGCCGTGGCAGACCTCGTCGGCGATATTGCACAGGTGCCGGGCGATCTCACCGTGCAGTTCCCGGCTGTACTGCAGGTGGGTCAACGGGTCGCCGCGGACGCTGTCGGCGCCGCACTGCAGGAGGATGAATTCCGGCCGGGCAGCGCGCAGGAAGGCCTCGGCGGCCGGCCAGACGGCGTGCACCGCCGCATCGTCGCTATTGGGCGGCATCGGGATGTTCAGCTTGCTGCCTGCGGCCGGGCCGCGCCCGGTCTCGGTGGCCGCGCCGGTCCCCGGATAGAGAAAGCGCCCGTCCTCGTGGAGGTCGACGATGATCACATCCGGATCGTCCTCGAAGGCATAGAACACGCCATCACCGTGATGGGCATCGATATCCACATAGGCGATACGGGTGAGGCCGTGGACGGCGCGCAGGGTCTCGATGAGCACGCCGCAGTCGTTGAACACACAGAAACCCGCCGCACCGTCGCGGCGCGCATGGTGCAGCCCGGCGATCGGCACGAAGGCGCGCCGGCACTCACCGGCCAGCACCCGCGTGGCGGCATCCAGGCCGCTGCCGACCACGGTGGCCGCGGCCTCGTACATGCCGACGAACGCCGGCGTGTCGCCGCTGTCGAGATAGCCCTGACCGCTCAGTGACTGGTGTTTGACCTGCTCGAGATAGTCGCCGGTGTGGAAGCGCAGGATGTCCGCATCCTGCGCCTGGACCGGCGCGCAGACACTCAGCCGGTCGCCCAGCCCGGCCGCCTGGCACTGCGTCCAGAACGCAGCCAGCCGATCGGGGCCGAAGGGATGACCCCGGCCGAAAGCGTAGGCGGCCAGCGCCGGCCCATAATAGACGCAGCAGGACATGCGCAGACCTCCGCGTGGAACACCGGCCTACTGTAGCATGACGCCCTGCTGCGACAGACTGCGCCGCGAAGATTCTGCTCGCCGCAGTGCTGGCGGCGGACGGATCTCCGGCAACGACATGACGTCAGGAAAGATCGAAGAGTGTATCGAAGTTGGCAATCTCGAGAATCTTGCGGATCTCGGGATTACAGTTGACGATGCGCACGCGCCGCCGATCGCCGTTCACATGCTCCCGCAACAGCATCAGCATGCCCAATGCCGAGCTGTCCATGTAATCCGTCCTGCTCAGATCGATCACATAGCTGGATATCTCCGCCGGGGCGTCTTCATAGAGCGCCCGGAAGGATCGATGCAGCTTGAAATCGAATTTTCCGGCAATCCGCAGGATGCGTGTATTGCCCTGCGACACGACCTGATTCGCGTTCATCATAGGTTTCCTCTCGCGGCGTACCCGCACGCGACTAAAAGAGTTCGACCTCGCCCGCGTCCATGGATTCCTGCAGCACCACCCGCCCGGGCTGGGCGATGTGGTGCTGGCGCGCACGCTCCAGCAGCTGCGCCTGTTCACCGATGCGCTCGCGCAACTGTGAACAGGCCGCGCTCGAATGGGGCTCGCCCGCCGCGCCCAGCTCCGTCAGCAGGCCGCGCACCGAATCGACCTCCCGCGCGATGTATTCCACCAGTTGCCGGGTGAGGTCCTCGAACTGCAGGCCGCGCACCGCAGTATCGACACTGCACTGAACCTCCGTGCCGATGGCGGCAACGCGCTGCAGGGTGTCGGAGATGGTGTGGTTGAGGCCGCTGATGTGAGCGATCATCTCGTCGACGTTGCCCTTGGCCTTGAGAGCGACGTTCATGTCCTTGGCGGCCACCTCGACCACCAGCGAGCGGGCCTCACCGATGGTCTTCTTGGCCCCCTCCACCTGGCCACGGATCTGTTCGTTGAAGCTGGCGGAATGCTGCGACAGTTTGCGCACCTCATCGGCGACGACGGCAAAGCCACGCCCCGACTCACCGGCCCGGGCTGCCTCGATGGCGGCATTCAACGCCAGCAGATTGGTCTGGTCGGCGATCGAGTTGATGTCGCCCAGCAACACGAAGATACGGTCCATCTGCACCACCATGTCGTCGATCTTGTACACGGTGGCGACACTCTGCCGGCTGATGTCGATCACCAGCTTGATGTAATACGCCAGTACCTCGGCGATCTCATCGACGAAATGCTGCATACTCTGACGGCCCGAGACTCCGCCCATCACCTGCCCGGTCAGTTCGGAGACCAGCGCCCCCTGTTCGTGCGTCTGGGTATTCAGCCCGTCGAATGCCCCCGTGAGGCTCTCCACCGCATCGCCAGTCAGCTCGCGGACCCGCACCAGTTCTGTATCCAGTGCATCGAGGCGGCTGCCGGCCATGCGCCACAACTCGCGGTTGAGGCCGGCAAGTTCCGCCTCGGTGGCGGCCCGATCGGCCAGCTCACGGGCCACGCGCTGTGCCTCGTGGCGCCGCGCCAGCCCGTCCACGACCAGCCAGATCACCAGATTGCCCGCCAGGATCGCCCCTGCACGCCAGTGCGCCCCTGCCGCCGCCAGGAGCCCCAGCGACACCCCGCCGGTCAGCACCGCCACGATCACTGCCGTCCTGATTCCACCGATACGCCCGGCTATCGCAGCCTTCACCCACCTCATATCACCCTCCTGTCAAGCTGCCGCTGCGCCACCCGGTCGAGTATCGCGGCGGCGATGTCCTGCAGCGGCAGCAGCGCCTGCGCCGCCCCGATCTGCCACGCCCGACCGGGCATGCCCCAGACCACGCTGCTGGCCTCATCCTGCGCGAGGGTGGCGGCACCGGACGCCAGCATCTCCTTCAGACCCTGCGCACCGTCATCGCCCATGCCGGTCAGCAGTACGCCCACCGCATTGACGCCGCCGACCTGCGCCACCGAGCGGAACAGCACGTCGACGCTGGGGCGGTGGCGGTTCACGGGGGGGCCGTCGTTGATCGTACAGATGTAGCGTGCGCCGCTGCGCTGCACGAGCAGATGCCGCCCCCCCGGCGCGATATACGCATGCCCGGGCAGGATCTGCTGCCCGTCCGCCGCCTCGCACACCGACAGCGCGCACAGACCGTCCATGCGCCGCGCGAAGGCGGCGCTGAACTCGGCGGGGATGTGCTGGGTGATGACGATGCCCGGCGCATCGGCCGGCAGGCGCAGCAGGACGTCCTTGATCGCCTCGGTGCCACCGGTGGAGGCGCCTATGGCGACGATCTTCTCCGTGGTCCTGAGCGGCATCGGCACGCCGGCGACGCCCAGCACCGCGTCGGCACTCAGTTTCGGCACCGCGGCGATCACCGCGGGCGGACGCCCCCCCAGGGCCGCTACCCTGGCCCCGGCCGCGGTCCTGACCTTGGCGCAGATCTCCTCGGCATAGGCCTGCATGCCCTGTGACACGTCCAGCTTGGGTTTGGAGACGAAATCGACCGCACCCAGCTCGAGTGCCTGCAGGGTGACATCCGCCCCTTTTTCCGTCAGCGAGGAGATCATCACCACCGGCATCGGCCGCAGCCGCATCAGATTGCCGAGGAAGGTCAGCCCGTCCATGCGCGGCATCTCGACATCGAGCGTCAACACGTCGGGATTCAGGGCCTTGATCCTCTCGCGTGCGACGTAGGGGTCGACAGCGACGCCCACCACTTCAATGTGCGGATCGCTGCCGAGGATCTCGGAAAGCAGTTTCCGGATCAGCGCGGAATCGTCGACGATGAGTACCCTGACCTTCTTCATGCCTGCCTCAAAACAGTTCGACCTCGCCCTGCACCGGCGCCGATTCGATCTGGTGCAGATAGCGTTTCTCACGCTCCACGATGGTCTCGTTATGCAGCGATCGCAGTTTCTTCACCAACAACTTTCCAGTTGCGGGCGTGTAGTAGACCTTGCGCGGGTAGATGTCGCCGAGGTCGCGCGACAACACCTTCAGGGCCTCGGTGCGCACGTACGCCTCGACAAACTCGATATTCTTCCTCCCGACATCGGTCATCTGGGTCAACACGCGACCGCCGCCGGTGAGCTTGAGTTCCAGGTTCCTGCGACTGCCGCCGTGCTTGAGAATCTCATTGATCAGGCGCTCCATGGCGTGGCTGCCGTAGCGGGTGGAGGCCCCGATGCCGTTCGCCTCCCAGCTGCCGGCGCCCTGACTCACCGGCAGCATGAAATGATTCATGCCGCCGATACCGAATACCGGGTCGCGCATACAGGCCGACACGCAGGAGCCGAGCACGGTGACGATGGTCTCGCGCTCGACCGTCACGTAGAACTCGCCCGGCAGCAGCTTGGCCGCGTACATGCCGTGGGCATCATCCCAGTAGCGATTGATGCCACCGAACCCCGGCAGGGTGCGTGGCCGCGGACAGGTGGGTGGCGGGGCCTTATGGCTGACATCCACGTCAGATCTTCCGGTAGATGGTGCCGCCGACCGGGCGGAAGCGGTCGCTGATCTTGAACAGCGTCTCCGAATGGCCGATGTAGAGATAGCCATGCGGCGCCAGGATGTCCGCATAGCGCGCGAACAGCTTGCGCTGTGTCTCCTTGTCGAAATAGATCACCACGTTGCGGCAGAAGATGATGTCGAAGGGCCCGCGCAGCGGCCACGATCCGAGCAGATTCAGCGGCCGGAAGGCGATCCGCTCGCGTAACGGCCGCGTCACGCGCAGCCTCCCGGCCGTCTCGCCGGTGCCGCGCTCGAACCAGCGCTTCACCCGCTTCGGGTCCATACCCTGCACACGATCCGCCGCATAGATACCGGTATCGGCCGTCGCCACCACATTGGTGTCGATGTCCGTGGCCAGGATACGGGCATCCCAGCCGGACAGGTTGGCGGTCTCGGCCAGCGTCATGGCGATGGAATAGGCCTCCTCGCCCGTGGAACAACCCGCCGACCAGATGCGCAGCCGGCGCGTGGCGGCATTGGCGGCCATGACTTCCGGCAGCGCGGCCCGGGCGAGATGTTCGAAGTGATGATTCTCGCGGAAGAACGAGGTGAGGTTGGTGGTGATGGCGTTGATCAGTTCACCCAGTTCGCTGTCCGCATCCTGCTCCAGGCGTGCGCAATACGCATCGAAACTGTCCAGACCGAGCTGGCGGATGCGCCGTGCCAGGCGACCGTACATCATCTGCCGCTTGTTCTCGCCCAGCACGATGCCCGTATGCTCGAAGGCGATACGGCGCAGCAGCTCGAAATTCTGGTCGGTAAAGTGGAACTCGCGCGCTTCCAAGGCCATGTCTGTGGCACCCGTCATTTTCGAGGTGGAACGGTGTCGTAAAGGAACCGGTCCCCGGAGGCGCGGGCCGGCATCCGACCCGGCCCCGGGGACCGATGCTCAGAACTCCTCCCATTCATCCGCCGGGGGGGATGCCGGTTGGACACGGCGTGCGACCGGCTCGGCCGGGACCCGCGTCTGCGGCGTCACCTGCGGCGATCCGCTTTCACGCACGGCCGGAGCGGGCGTCAACCGGGCGGCCTGTACCGTGCCACCGCCTGTCCGGAAGAACTGCATGATCTCCACCATGCGGTGCGCCTGATCCTCCATGGAGCGGGAGGCGGCGGCGGCCTCCTCCACCAACGCCGCGTTCTGCTGCGTCACCTCGTCCATCTGCGTGACTGCCTTGTTCACCTGCTCGATGCCGACCGACTGCTCCTGGCTCGCCGCCGCGATCTCCGCCACGATGTCCGTCACCTTCTTCACGCTGTCGACGATCTCGGTCAGGGTCTTGCCCGACTCGTCCACCAGACCCGAGCCTGCCCGCACCTTCTCCACCGAGTCCTGGATCAGATCCTTGATCTCCTTGGCCGCGCCTGCCGAACGCTGCGCCAGGTTGCGCACCTCGGCCGCCACCACCGCGAAGCCGCGGCCCTGCTCGCCGGCCCGCGCCGCCTCCACCGCCGCGTTCAATGCCAGCAGGTTGGTCTGGAAGGCGATCTCGTCGATGACGCCGATGATGTCGGCGATCCTGCGGCTGGAGGCGTTGATCTCGTTCATGGCCGCCACCGCCTGGGTCACTACCTGGCCACCCTGTTCCGCCTGGCTGCGCGCCCCCACCGCCAGCTGGTTCGCCTGGCGCGCGTTATCGGCGTTCTGCCTCACCGTCGAGGTCATCTCCTCCATCGACGAGGCCGTCTCCTCCAGCGCCGAGGCCTGCTCCTGGGTGCGCTGGCTCAGGTTGTCATTGCCGCTGGCAAGCTCCTGCGCGGAGCTGCTGACCGAATCGGAGGCCGAACGGATATCGCCGACGATCTGCGCCAGCCGCTCGGCCATGGAGCGCATGGCGGCCAACAGGCTGCTGCTGTCGCCGTCGCGCACCGGCACCTGCACATCCAGATCACCACCGGCGATGCGGCCCGCGATGGCGGCCGCCAGGGCCGGTTCGCCACCGAGCTGCCGGAGGATGTTGCGGATGGTATAGAAGGCCAGCAGCCCCGTGGCGATCAGGGCGGCGATGGTCAGCGCCAGGAACAGATACAGTGCATTCTGGGCTGTGGCGTGCAGCGTCGCCGCGGCCGTGCTGAAGTCGGCCGCCAGCCGATCTTCGACCGTCTTGAGCAGATCGATCTTGTCCGTGATCATCTCGAACCAACGCCCGGCATCCACCCCGAGCGAGCGCCCGTCGATACCTTCCAGCGCTGCCTTCTTCATGCGATCGGCCTCCTCGACCGCATGGCCGGCCACCTTCTGCCGGAAGAAGGCCAGCTGTCCGTCGTTGGCTGCGGTCTCGAATTCCTTGAAATACATGTCCGCGGCCGCGGCATTGGAGAGGAAACGCGCCACCATGTCCGTTGAGAACCGGTCGGTCGCGAACACGACGTTCAGCAGGGCGCGCTCGATACCGACGTACTCCTTGGCGTGCGACAGGTTGGAATAGCTTGCGGCCAGGCGTGTGACCTCATGGTCGTCACTGAGCAGCATGCCCTGGCGCCCGGTCGCCAGCAGCGAACCGATCGTGCGGGTGTAGTAGCCGGTGGCATCCGTGCCGCTGATGCTCTGGCTGCCGACCGCACCGCGGATGCTCCCCAGATCGCCGAGATGGCGCTGCGCCTCGTCCAGTGCCTGGCCCAGCACCGCGGGATAGGCGGTGCGGTCGAAGCCCTGCAGCGCCTCCTTGAGCGCCGTCAGCCGGCGATCGCTCTCGGCGCGCTGGGCGGGCAGTTCGGTAGCGTAGCGCTGGCCCTTGCTGCCGAGGAATCCGCCGGTCATGCCGCGCTCGACCTGCAGCTCGTGCGCCAGGGCCGCGAACTCCACCGACAGGGACACGAGCGCCTGCAGATCACGCATGGCCGTCGAGGTCCGCGCCTTGTCCAGGACGCTGTTCGCCGAAAAGAACAGCAGCCCCACCAGCGGCAGCGCCAGCACCAGCAGCAGCCGCCCACGCATTGTCATATTGTTCAATGAGATCATGGTTTCACCTGTCTATTCGTTCTAAGGAAGCGAACGTCTTGTCGCGTTCTAACTGTTCCGTTCCCAGGAGTCTGTCGGACTTGGGACTGATCTACTGCGCCGGCGGGATAGCGGTCCATCTTTCCGATCCTGCTCGTCAAATAGCTACGGCTATTCTCCTCGAAGGATCGAAAACATGACCTCGCTCTCCCACCCGGTTCGCTACGATCGCCCAAGTCCGACAGACTCCTAGCTGGCCGACCCGGTACGGAAGAAGCGCATGAGCTCCACGAGCTTCTGTCCCTGATCCTCCATGGAGCGGGAGGCGGCGGCGGCCTCCTCCACCAATGCCGCGTTCTGCTGCGTCACCTCGTCCATCTGCGTGACCGCCTTGTTCACCTGCTCGATACCGACCGACTGCTCCTGGCTCGCCGCCGCGATCTCCGCCACGATGTCCGTCACTTTCTTCACGCTGTCGACGATCTCGGTCAGGGTCTTGCCCGACTCGTCCACCAGACCCGAGCCCGTCCTCACCTTCTCCACCGAGTCCTGGATCAGATCCTTGATCTCCTTGGCCGCACCCGCCGAACGCTGCGCCAGGTTGCGCACCTCGGCCGCCACCACCGCGAAGCCGCGACCCTGCTCACCGGCCCGCGCCGCCTCCACCGCCGCGTTCAATGCCAGCAGGTTGGTCTGGAAGGCGATCTCATCGATGACGCCGATGATGTCGGCGATCCTGCGGCTGGAGGCGTTGATCTCGTTCATCGCCGATACGGCCATCGAGACCACCTGGCCACCCTGTTCCGCCTGGCTGCGCGCCCCCGCCGCCAGCTGGTTCGCCTGGTGCGCATTGTCGGCGTTCTGCTTCACGGTCGAAGTCATCTCCTCCATCGACGAGGCCGTCTCCTCCAGTGCCGAGGCCTGCTCCTGCGTGCGCTGACTCAGGTCGTCATTGCCTGTCGCGATCTCGCGCGCCGAGGCGCTGACGGCGTCGGAGGCGCCGCGCACGTCGCCGACGATCTGCGCGAGTTTTCCGGCCATGTCGCGCAGCGCGGTCAGCAGCTCGCCCAGCTCATCGTTGCGCTCGATGCGGACGTCGTGATCGAGCTCACCGCCAGCAATCCGCCGGGCGACCCCGACCGCCTGCTGCAGTGGATTCATGATGGCGCGCATCAGCAGCCAGGCCATCCACAGCACCACGGCCACGCCGACGGCAATGGAGACGATGGCGATCGTGCGCAGCGTGGCGTAGAGGCCGGTTGCATTCTCGTACTCCTGGCGTGCGACGTCGATCTGGAGTTTTACCAGGGCCTCGATGCCCTCACCCACGGGTACATAGAGCGGCCGGACCACATTGACGACCTGCGCCTCCGCCTCTTGCGTCCGGCCCGCGCGCAGCAGGGCGATCGTCGGCCTCAGCCCCTCCATCACGAAGCGCCCGCGAGCGGCCGCGAACTTCTCGGCAATCTGCCTTTCCTCGGGTGTGAGGGTGGTGGCCATATAGGCCTCCCAGAGCGGGCCGATTTCGGCGATGTTCCGCTCGACTGCCTCGGTGTTCCTGCGGATCTCCTCGGCGGTGGGCGTCACCAGCGCGACCGCAAGGAACAACCGGTTTTCCAGCAGCAACTCCTGGATGGTGGTGACCTGATCCAGCGGGATGGTCCGGTCCTCGTACACCGTCCGCATGCCCTCCTTGACAGAGCCGAGGCCGATGACCCCCGTAATGCCAATGGCCGCCAGCAGCACAATGGCGATGCCCAGCGTCGCCAGCAGGCGTACCTTGATTGTCAGAGCCTTCATGTCCTGGTCCCCTTGAAACGATCGATTGACGGATTCATTCACTGACCGATGCGATGGCATTGATCTCATCCGGCCGCAGCAGCCGGTCGATGTCGAGCAGCATCACCATGCTGTCGCCGACGGTGGCCAGGCCGCTGATGAAATCGGCATCCACGGCGGTGCCGAAGTCCGGCTTGGGACGGATGTCGGCGGTATGGATGTTCAGCACGTCCGAGACCGCATCGACGACGATGCCGAAGGTCCGCTCCCGCCCGTCGGCCACCAGCGACAGCACGATGACCACCGTCGTCGGGGTGTACTCGATCTCTTCAAGGCTGAAGCGCATGCGGAGATCCACGATCGGCACGATGGTCCCGCGCAGGTTCAACACGCCCTTCAGGTAGGCCGGCGCGTTCGGTATGTGGGTCACCGGCGTCCAGCCCTTGATCTCCTGAACGCGCAGGATGTCCACACCGTACTGTTCATGGGCCAGTGCGAAGGTCAGATACTGACTGCCGACGGCATTGTCCTGCGCCGCCTGCATCGCACCCGTCCCCGCACCCGCGGGAGAGATTTTCGTTGTCATTGCCTGAGTCATAGCCGCTCCTTTAGGCTGCTAAGCCGTTTTCCGCGCTGGTTTCCGCACTTGTATACTGGTCATGCGAATCAATCCCGGGACGTCCATGATGAGCGCCACCGAGCCATCCCCGAGGATGGTCGCACCCGAAATGCCATCGACGCGGCGATAATTGGATTCCAGACTCTTGATGACGACCTGCTGCTGTGCCAGCAGCTCGTCGACGAACACACCCGCCTTCTGACCATCGCCCTCGACGACGACCAGCAGGCCATCTGTCAGCTCGTTGGCGTCCGCCTGGATATTGAAGATCTCGTAGAGCCTGAGCACCGGCAGGTAGTCGTCGCGCAGACGGTAGACCTCGGCTGAGCCGGCCATGGCATTGATGTATTCCTTGCGGGCCTGCAGGGACTCGATGATGGATACCAGAGGGATGATGTAGATCTGGTCGCCGACGCGCACCAACTGGCCGTCGAGGATGGCGAGCGTCAGCGGCAGGCGGATGGTGAAGCGCGACCCCCTGCCCTCCTGGGACCGCACCTCGACGCTGCCGCCAAGCTCCTGGATGTTGCGGCGCACCACGTCCATGCCGACGCCGCGGCCCGAGACATCGCTGACGACGTCCGCGGTCGAGAATCCCGGCTGGAAGATCAGATCCTCAACCTTCTCGGCCGGCATCGCCGCCGCCTCGGCCTCACTGATTACCCCACGCTCCACCGCCTTGCGCAGGATTTTCTGCCGATCCAGCCCGTTGCCGTCATCGATGATCTCGATGAGGATGTTGCCACCCTGATGGAAGGCGTTCAGGTGCAGCGTGCCGGCGGGCGACTTACCGGCGGCGATGCGTACTGCAGGCGTCTCGATGCCATGATCGAGCGCATTGCGTACCAGATGGACCAGCGGATCGCTGATCTTCTCCATGACGGTCTTGTCCAGCTCGGTATGCTCACCCGACATGCGCAGTTCGACCTGCTTGCCGAGCTGCGTGCCGAGCTGCGTGCCGAGATCGCGGATCAGGCGCGGCAGGCGGTTGAAGGCGAAACTGATCGGCAGCATGCGGATCCGCATCACGGATTCCTGCAGTTCACGTGTGTTGCGCTCCAGCTCCGTCAGCCCGTCGCGCAACTTTTCGATCAGTCCGTTGGCGCCGCCCTGCACCAGCTGATCACCGATCTCGCCCAGCATGGACTGGGTGATGACCAGCTCGCCGACCATGTTGATCAGTGCGTCGATCTTGCCGGTGCTGACACGGATGGAAGTCGTGTCGCCGGACGGCGGCGCACTGCGCCGGTCGGGCGCCTGGCGACGATCGGCCCGGCGGCGTTCGGCGATCAGTTCACCTGCGACCACCGACCCGTCGTCGGTGTCGGGCGTTGTCGCCGGCAGGGATGTCCCCAGCGGCCGGATGTCGAGGTCGGACTCGTCGGCCACCCAGGCGAAGGCCTCTTCGAGCGCCGCGCCGGCCACTGCGCCGCGCAGCTCGATCCGCCAGCCGAGATAACAGGTCTCAGGATCGAATTCCTCCCAGCCGGGCAGTCCGGACAGATCCGTCTGCACGCTCAATGTCCCCAGCCCGGCGAGTTCCCAGAGGATACGCAGTGGGTCGTTGCCCGTGCGCAGGATGTCTGCATGCGGCTGGAAGCTGATGTGCCAGCCCGATGACGGCACCGGCTGCGGCGCGGCGGTGACAGCGCCCGGATCGCCGCTGTCGGCGAGCTGTGCCTGCAACGCCGTCTGCACGTCGCTGATGTCGATCGCATCGAGACTGCCACCGGCCTGCGCGGCATTCACCAGCGCGCGCAGGCTATCGACCGCTCGCAGCAGCAGATCGGTGGCGACCCGGGTGACCGGGCGCCGGCCGTCACGCATCTCGTCGAGCAGGGTCTCCAGGAGATGCGTGAAACCCGCGATCTCGCTGAAGCCGAAGGTGGCACTACCGCCCTTGATCGAGTGCGCGGCACGGAAGATGCTGTTGATGGTCTCCGCATCGACCGCGCCCGGATCCAGGGCGAGCAACGCAGACTCCATCAGATCCAGTCCCTCGAAGCTCTCCTCGAAGAACGTCTGATGAAACTGTTCCATACCGGTGGTATCGGACATCAGCCGAGCACCTTCTTGATGGTGGCGAGCAGCTGTTCGGGATTGAACGGTTTGACGATCCAGCCGGTAGCCCCGGCGGCCTTGCCCTCCTGCTTCTTATCCGCTGCGGATTCGGTGGTGAGCATGAGCATGGGGGTGAACTTGTAGCTGGGCAGGGTGCGCAGGTTCTTGATGAGCGTAATGCCATCCATCTTCGGCATGTTCACGTCGGTCAGCACCAGATTGACCTGCTTGGTACGGGCCATCTGCAGCGCCTGTTCGCCGTCGGTCGCCTCGACCACGTCGTAGCCGGCACCTTTGAGCGTGAAGCTGACCATCTGGCGCATGGAGGTGGAATCGTCGACTGCCAGTATCGTTGCCATGGGTGAATCCTTCTTTATGCGATCATCAGCGGTAAAAACGGTATCAGCCGTCCAGACCCAGCGTCTCGCGCACGCCGAGCAGGGCCGCGGCCTCGCTCAGGGCCGATGGCAGACGTCTCCAGGTCAGGGGCTGGCCGGCGGTCTGCATCGCGCTATGGAAAACCACGAGCAGCTGCAACCCGGCACCATCGATCTGTTCGACGGCCCTTGCATCGAGGGTCACCGGCCGGCCGCCCGCCAGGGCGTCGGTCAGAACGGTCTTCAGTTCCGCGACAGATGCGATACCGAGCTGCGCCGGCAGGTGAACCACCCGGCTGCGGGTACCGCGTTTACGTGCAGTGGATGTGCCTTCCGCCACGATCTTGCCTCCCGCTGCGACGCAGCTGCGGCAGGTGTCGGCACGACAGGGGGCCGACGGCCGTCAGGGCGTCTCAGTCAAGTAATGCAGTGAGTGTGGAAAGGCGGGGATGGGGCCTTCCGGGACTGTCGCCGCCGAATTCCCATCAGGGACATGTCGGCGGATCGACACGGGCCGCTGCTGCAGCCCTGTTCCGTGATCATCATTAGCGTCCGGTGGCCGTAAACACTTAGCACGCTGCTGAGGTTTTCTACCGGTCGCCGTGAATCGCCGGTTGGTCCCCGGCCGCACGGATGCTGATAGTGGCAGTATGAAAGGCAAAATGCGGGCCAGACGACCCGTAAGAAAATCAGGCGGTGACGCGCCCCGCGAGCCACGCACCCAGACGGTCACCCGGCATCGGCGGGCTGAGCAGGAAGCCCTGCATCTCGGCACAACCGCGATCGCGCAGGAACTCCAGCTGCTCCGCAGTCTCCACACCTTCGGCGATCGCCTTCAGGTGCAGCTGCTGCGCCATGGCAATGATGGCGGACACAATGGCGGCGTCATCGGTATCGCTGCAGATATCCCGGATGAAGGCGCGGTCGATCTTCAGGCTGTCGATGGCGAAGCGCTTGAGGTAGGCCAACGACGAATAACCGGTACCGAAGTCGTCGATCGCCATACGCACGTCCTGCTGCTTGATACGCTGGATGCTCTGTTCCGCCCGGCCGACATCGTCCATCAGTGCACTCTCGGTGATCTCCAGCTCCAGCCCGCCTGGCGGCATGCCGTGCGTGGCGAGCGCCTCGGCCACGGCCGCCGGCAGGTCGTCGCGACGGAACTGGTGGGTCGATATATTGACCGCGATCGCGAGGTCCGGCAGCCCGGCCTCTCGCCAGGCCTGCGCCTGACGGCAGGCCTCGCCCAGGACCCAGCGCCCTACCTGGACGATCATGCCGGTATCCTCCAACGTCGGGATGAAATCCGCGGGCGGCACCATGCCCCGCTCCGGATGATCCCAACGCAGCAGTGCCTCGACGCCCGTCACCCGCCCGCTCCGCAGATCGAGTTGCGGCTGATAGTGCAGCACGAACTCGTCGCGCTCCAGGGCCCGACGCAGTTTGCTCTCCAGGTCCAGCCGCTCCATGGCATGCGCATTCATATCGGCGGTATAGAAGCAGAAGCCACTGCGTCCGTCAGCCTTGGCCCGGTACATGGCCGTATCGGCATTACGTAAGAGGATGTCGGCGTGCTCGCCGTCCTGGGGATACAGGCTGATGCCGATACTGAAGCTGAGGAAGAATTCATAGCCCTCGAGCCCGACCGGGTTGTGCATGGCGGCCATGATCTTATCAAGGATGGGCAGGACATCGTCGTTGCGTGCGATGTCTTCAAGGAGGATCGCAAATTCATCACCTCCCATACGCGCCACGGTATCGCCCTGACGCAGGCACTTCTCGAGCCGGCTGGCGACGGCACGCAACAGGCGGTCACCGGCGCCGTGACCCAGCGTGTCGTTGATCTGCTTGAACCGGTCCAGATCCAGGAACAGGACCGCGAGTTGCCGGCCATGGCGCGCCGCCCGTGCCATGGCCCGCGTCAGCCGGTTCGACAACAGCAGTCGATTGGGCAGGTCGGTGAGTGGGTCGTGGTGGGCCAGGTGATCCAGGCGCTGCTGCGTCTGCATGCGCTCGCTGATGTCCTTGCCGGTCGAGACGTAATGGGTGATCTCGCCGCTGAGAGGATCGCGCACCGGCGAGATGGTTTTCTCCTCATAATAAATATCGCCGTTCCTGCGGTGATTGATGAAGATATCGCGGAATACCTCGCCGCGGGCGATCGTGTCCCACATCCGTGTGTAGAAATCGGCGTCGTGCCGACCGGACTTGACTACACTGGACATCTGCCCGACCACTTCGTCACGGGAAAACCCCGTGGTCTGCACGAAGGCCGGATTGACGTATTCAATGCGGCCGGCACGATCGGTGATGATGACGCTGTCCGCGGTCTGATCGAGGGCGCTGGCCAGCTTGGCCAGCGCCACCTCAGCGGCCTTGCGGGCGCTGATGTCACGCACCACCGCAATCAACAATACCTCGCTGTCCAGCTCCGCGCTGCTGATGGACCATTCCATGGGAAACACACTGCCGTCCTTGTGGCGGCCGGTCCCCTCACAGCTGCCCGACATGAACTCGGGCACCTCGCCACATCCGCGTGCCTGCGCACAGCGGCCGTCGGGGGTGCAGTGTCTCCATTCCTTGGTGAGTGTCGACACCGGCCTGCCCAGCACCTCATTGGCAGAATAGCCGAAGATCTGCACCGCCCGACGGTTGAAGGATTCGATGATGCCATGCCGATCGAAGGTGACGATACCATCGCCGACGTTGTCCAGCAGGGCCTGGATCTGCGCCTCGGAGCGTCGCCGCGCACTGCGCAGCCTTTCCTGTTCGGTCACGTCCTCCAGCACCATCAGCAACGCGGCGCGGCTGAGGTTGCCGAGGGCAGGATGCAGATGTGCGTCGAGGCCGGTCGCCAGTGGTGCCAGGGTGGCCTCGAACCAGCACTCCGGCCCGTCCGTGGGCGAACACACACCCATATGGCGCAGCGTACGCCCGGTGACCAGCACCTCACGGGTCCGCTGGATAAGCACGTCGTCGTCGAACAGATCCATGAGCCGACGACCGACCAGCGCGTCGTGGCCGACACCGAACAGCCGATCGACGAAGCGGTTGGCGGACAACACCTCGAGTTCGGGTGACAGTACCAGCAGGCCGGCCGGAACGCTGCAGATGACATTCTCGGCATACTGCTTGAGGGCGACGATGGAACGCCGGTCGGTGTGGAAATAGGCCTCCAGCGCCAACCCCATGTCGAAGAACACGATCTTGAGCAGGGCGCGTATCCCCGCGCGGCGCGCCTCCGGTTTCAGCGTGGATGTCTCCCACACCTCCGGCAGCAACTCGGCGAGATACTTGCAGTAGGCGCCCAGGTACCATTGTGGTCCCAGACCGATCCGCTGATGGGTCAGACCGACCCGCAGCCGGTCGCTGATGTACTCCCAGCCGTACTCACCACTGGTGAGCTGCTCGAAATAATCCATCTGTTTATGCCGCAGCCGTGCCCGCAGTTCCGGCGTGGACAGCAGTTCGCGGAGTTCGGGGAAACGCAGCAGGTGGTCATAGAAGACCTCGATGAAGCGCTGGCGCGCCATGTGCAGGTGCGGGTGCAGGGCGCGCAGGGCACGCTCGTCCGCCGGCCCGAACTCCAGGAAGGCACGACGTGCACCGAGCTCGGCCTCGTCGAGGCCGAGCTCGGTGACCACGGAATTCATCAGCTCTTCGATCGAGATCATTGAGCGCCTGCGCCTCGCGTCCCATTCGGACCTGCACAGCGCCGCGCCGGCAAGGTGCGACGGCAGCGGTGCAAGGGCAGGGTCGGTTGATTCGAGATGCCCCTACGCCGGCCGCAGGCCGGTGAACAGCAGGGCAACATCTCTGGGAGCGGGCTCGTGGCTCCGGGTACCCGGGTCGATCTATCCGGGCCCCGTATTGCTGGTTATCGCTGTACGCGGCATTTTCTGAAGCGGATCTTCGGTGGGCACCGGTCAGGACCGTGCCGAGCGGTCGCTGGCAGACGTCTCCGCCGTGGCCTCGAGTACCTGGATCAGCTCGGCGGCGAGGTCGCTGACCTTGCGCCGCTCGGCGCGCGCCTGGGCACGCAACCGGTTGAAGGCCACCTGCTCAGTCAACTGATAGCGCGCCATCAGGATGCCCACGGCCAGGCTGGTCTGCCGGCCCAGGCGCAGCGCGGCGGAGAGCTGCGCCTCCTCTTCCAGCAGGGCGTTGAGTTCACGGCCACGCATCAGCGCGGCCTCGATGGACGGCAGGATCTGCTGCACGTCCAGCGGCTTCACCAGATAGCCGAGTGCTCCGGCACGCACCGCCGCCTCGACCACGGCGGTGTCCCCATAGGCCGACAGAAAGATGAATGGCGTATCGGTGTGTTCGCGCAGCCACACGGCGACCTCCACACCGCTGCGCCCCGGCATGCGCATGTCCAGGATCGCCAGGTCGGGCGACTGCTCACAGGCGATGGCGACGGCCTCGTCGCCGCTGGCGGCCTCGAGCACGGTGTAACCGGCCCGGCGCAGACCGTCCGCGAGGGTCGCGAGTACCAGTCGGTCGTCGTCGGCGATCAACAGCGTTGCAGTGGGCATAGCGGAGTTCTCTTGATTTTTTTAGTCTTCGTCATCATTGGGTTCGAACGGGTCGTCGACCCGTGCCGGCCATGCCGGCCGCAAGGCTATCGGCCGGGCCTGGGGCCCGGTACGTTGGACCTGCCGTCACTGGCGGGATTCGAAAGAGCGGTCGGAGACACTACTCAGGGGGTAGCGATCTGTGGGGCCAGGAGCGGGTCTGCGGCTCCGTCGGCCATATGTCCTACATATGATGCGTTTATAGCCCAGCCGGGAATCCCGTGCAACCTGTCGAGTCAAGGCCCAACCGGGGTGATCACCACGGGCGCTGTCAGGACGAGCCGGGCCACAACGGCTCCACCCACCGGCCCCACCTGCAGCCCGGCACCGCTGCGCGGCAGCAGCGAACGCACCAACCCCAGGCCCGTCCCCGTGCCCCGACCGGCGGCGAGATCGAACCCCGGCACCAGCGTGCCGGTGTTGGTCACCGTGATCTCGGCGCCAGCACCCGTCCGGGCGACCCGCACCGACACCTGCGGATTCTCGGCGGAATGCTTGACCGCGTTGAGGATGAGTTCGTTGACGACCAACGCGACCGACACCGCCTCCTCCGGATCGATCGCTACCGTCCGCAGCGCCGCAGGTTCCAGCAGCGGTTCGATGTGCGTACGGGTCAGGGTGCCGACATTGCGCGCAATGGCACACACCATGTCGCACAGGCGGACCTGCGGGTCATTGCCCTCACCGTGCAGCCCATGGACCAGGGAGATCGACTGCACCTGGCCGATGGCCCCCAGGATGGCGTCGTCCAGCCGTGGATCGACGGCCGCATGCGAACGCAGCAGACCGACCACCCCCTGCAGATTGTTCTTGATGCGGTGGTGCACCTCGCGCACCAGGGTGTCGCGCAGTTGCTGCTCCTCGGCCAGGCGTTTCGCGGCGCGGCGTTCGCGGGTCGACACGTCGCGGAAGATGCCCTGGAGGAGGATCTGGCCACCGGTCTCGATGCGGCTGGCGGCCACTTCGACCTGGATGATGCTGCCGCCCTTGCGCCGCACGGGGTGCAGCTGCAGCGTGCTGCCGGAGCGGCGCAGGGTCGCGAAGACCTCAGCCACCCGCGCATGTTCCTCGGGCGGGTGCAGGTCACGGGCGTGCATGCCGCGCAACTCCTCGCGGCTGTAGCCCAGCAACTGTTCGGCGCGGTGGTTGGCGTCCATCAACCGGCCGTCGGGCCCCGCCAGGACGATGGCGTCGACGGCGTTCTCCAACAGGGCACGGTATTTCTGCTCCGAGGCCCGCAGGCGCTGCTCGGTTTCCTTTTCGGCGGTGATGTCGATGGCTACGCCGAGTACCGTGCGGCGGCGCTTGCCCGGCACATGATGGGGGATCTTGACGGTGCGCAGGATACGGGTCCGGCCGTCGGCCCCGGTGCAGACCTCCTCGGGGATGACCTTGCCCTCACCCGACTCGATCACAGCGCGATCGTCAGCCAGCATCCACTCGACTTCCTGCGGCTCACCGTGCAGCTCCCCGTGATCGCGGCCAAGAATGTCGTCGACCGAGGTGCCGTAGATCTCGGCAACGGCACGATTGGCAAGCAGGAAGCGGCCCTGATCGTCCTTGACGAAGATGGAGTGCGGCACCAGATCGACGATCTGGCGCAGGTGCTGTTCACTCTCCCGCAGCCTGCGCGCGACGGCCTCACGCTCGCTGACATCCCGGTCGATGCCGCGATAGCCGCGAAACACGCCGTTGGTGTCGAACACCGGCACGCCGCTGGTCTCCAGCACTACCCGATGACCGTCACGGTGGCAGTTGACGTTTTCCAGGCAATGGAACGGCATGTGTCCGGCGAGGATCGACTGAAACAACGCCCCGACCCGCTCGGCCTCCTCCGCCGGCATGAAGTCGAGCGGCGTGCGGCCCAGTACCGCCTCCGGTGGGTAGCCGAGAAACTCCTGCACCTTGGGGCTGGCATAGGTATAAACGCCCTGCGCATCGAGCTCCCAGACCCAGTCGCTGGTGGTCTCGACCATGGCGCGAAAGCGCTCGGTGCTGTCCCGCAGCGCCGCCTCGATCTGCAGGCGTTCCATCGCCTCGCGCTGCAGGCGCCGGTTGGCCTCGTCCAGATGGGTGGTGCGCACCTCCACCTTGCGCTCCAGCGCCGCGTTCGCCGCCGCCACGGCCGCCTCCGCACGGCGGCGCAGCAGCACGAAAGTGACGGTCACCCAGACCATCAGCAGCGCCAACACCCGGTTGCACACGACCATCCAGTCCACCGCGCCCGCCGAGGCCAGCAACGGATCGGCAAGCACCAGCACAGAGGCGGTGCCCGCCACCGCCAGGGTGAGGCGGCGCGGTGCCCACAGGGTCAACAGCACCGGCAGGACGTAGGCAATGCCCGCCGCCACACCCGCTGGCAGTTGGCGATCGAGGGCGAACAGGACGGGCAGCAGCGTCAGGCTGACGAGCCCCGCCAGGGGCCGGGTCCCGATCAGGCGCCGGAAATTCCCCGGCGGCGGACTCACGCCGGCCCCCGCGCGGGCGGCGCGTGGCAACTCCTGCGGGATTCGCCGATAATGCCGTCCTCCGCATCGCCGAACATGGACTATCACCACTATCGCTATGGCTCAATACGTATATACCATGAATCGCGTGGGCAAAATCGTCCCGCCCAAGCGTTGGATCCTGCAGGACATCTCGCTGTCGTTCTTCCCCGGCGCCAAGATCGGCGTGTTGGGCCTGAACGGCTCGGGCAAATCGACCCTGCTGCGCATCATGGCCGGCATCGATACCGAGATCGAGGGCGAGGCACGCGCACAACCGGGCATCAAGATCGGCTACCTGCCGCAGGAGCCGCAGCTCGATCCCGACAAGGACGTGCGTGGCAACGTCGAGGAGGGCCTGGGCGAGATCAAGGCCGCGCAACAGCGCCTGGACGAGGTCTATGCGGCCTACGCCGAGCCCGATGCCGATTTCGACGCCCTGGCCACCGAACAGGCGAAGCTCGAGAACATCATCCAGGCCGCCGACGCGCACAACCTGGAGCGCACCCTCGAGGTCGCCGCCGAGGCGCTGCGCCTGCCACCGTGGGATGCCGACGTCAACAAACTGTCCGGCGGTGAAAAGCGCCGCGTGGCGTTGTGCAAGCTGCTGCTGTCGGCGCCGGACATGCTGTTGCTCGACGAACCGACCAACCACCTCGATGCCGAATCGGTCGCCTGGCTGGAGCGCTTTCTCCATGAGTTCCCGGGTACCGTGGTCGCCGTGACCCACGACCGCTACTTCCTCGACAACGTCGCCGGCTGGATCCTCGAGCTCGACCGCGGCCGCGGCATCCCGTTCGAAGGTAACTATTCGAGCTGGCTGGAGCAGAAGGGCCGGCGCCTGGCACAGGAACAGAAGGCTGAGGCCGCGCGCGAGCGCGCCATCAAGGAAGAGCTGGAGTGGGTACGTGCCAATCCCAAGGGTCGCCAGGCCAAGAGCAAGGCGCGCCTGGCCCGCTTCGAGGAGCTGCAGTCGCAGGAATACCAGGCGCGCAACGAGACCCGCGAGATCTACATCCCGCCGGGCCCGCGCCTGGGCGAGCTGGTCATCGAGGCAAACAACCTGAAGAAGGGCTTCGGCGAGCGGGTGCTCATCGACGATCTGTCGTTCAACGTCCCGCGCGGGGCCATCGTCGGCATCATCGGCCCCAACGGCGCCGGCAAGACCACCCTGTTCCGCATGCTGATGGGGCAGGACCGGCCGGACAGCGGCGAACTGCGCCTGGGCGACACCGTGCAGCTCGCCTATGTCGACCAGAGCCGCGATGCGCTGGACGGCAACAAGACCGTGTGGGAGGAGATCTCCGACGGCCAGGACATCATCACCGTCGGCCGCTACGAGACGCCCTCGCGCGGCTACGTGTCGCGCTTCAACTTCTCGGGCTCGGACCAGCAGAAGCGCGTCGGCGACCTGTCCGGCGGCGAGCGCAACCGCCTGCACCTGGCCAAGCTCTTGAAGAGCGGCGGCAACGTGCTGTTGCTCGACGAACCGACCAATGACCTGGACGTGGAGACCCTGCGCGCCCTGGAAGACGCGCTGCTGGAATTCCCCGGCTGCGTGCTGGTGACCTCGCACGACCGCTGGTTCCTCGACCGCCTGGCCACCCATATCCTCGCCTTCGAGGGCGACAGCCACGTGGAATGGTTCGAGGGCAACTACGCCGACTACGAGGCCGACCGCAAGCGCCGCCTCGGCGCCGAGGCCGACCAGCCGCACCGGATCAAATACAAACGCCTGACGGCGTAATCGGGAAAGCCATTTTTACCGCAAAGGACGCGAAGGCGCGCAAAGGAAATCTAAAAATGTAAAACCACTAATTTGCCCTCCCCCGCCAAAAGAGAAAGGACTCAGCGCCCAACATTCGTTGTGGGTTCCCTTCGTGCGCCTTCGCGTCCTTTGCGGTAGAAGTGCTTTTATGGAGACATTGTTCAGTGTCAGAATCCTCTACATGCGTCAGCCTGTTCATTCAAGCAAGTAAAATTTAACCGCAAAGGACGCGAAGGCGCGCAAAGGAAAATCATTAACGAGCATTAAACCTAAAACTTATTTCAGCCACGGAAACACACGGAAAGTGGGGATACAGCAGGTTTTGCATTCCGTGTATTTCCGTGTGCTTCCGTGGCCAATGTGGTTTTTGAATTCATTTCAGAAATTCCTTCGCGCGCCTTCGCGTCCTTTGCGGTAAAAATATCCTGGATACCCATGGCTGACCTCGACGATATCCTGACCCGCTTCGATGCGCTGCTGCAGCGCGCCGAGGCGCTGCTGCCGCCGGTACCACAGGCCATCGACTGGGTGCAGACGCGCGCGGCGCGCTGGCGGCATGACGGGCAACGCGGCCATCTCGAGGCGGTCACGCACCCGCATAAACTCCGCCTTGCCGACATTCGCTGCGTCGATGAGCAAAAGCGCGAACTCGACCGCAACACTCGCCAGTTCCTGGCCGGTGCGCCGGCCAACAATGCCTTGCTGTGGGGCTCGCGCGGCACCGGCAAATCCTCGCTCATCAAGGCGCTGCTCAACGACCATGCCCGGCAGGGACTGCGGCTGATCGAGGTCGACCGCACCGATCTGGCCGCACTGCCCGATATCGTCGCACAGCTGCCGGCGCAGCCCTGGCGCTTCATCATTTACTGCGACGACCTGTCCTTCGAGGCCGATGACACCCGCTATAAGACCCTCAAGGCGATGCTCGACGGCTCCATCGCCGCGGCACCCGAAAACGTACTGATCTACGCGACCTCCAACCGTCGCCACCTGCTGCCCGAACGCATGGAAGACAACCAGCAGGCGCGTCTGGTCGGTACTGAGATCCATCACAGTGAGGGCGTCGAGGAGCGCATCTCCCTGTCAGAGCGCTTCGGCCTGTGGCTCTCGTTTTACCCGTTCACCCAGGACGAATACCTGGAGATCGCCTTTCACTGGCTCAAGCGCCTCAAGGCCGACAGCGGCGATCGGGAGGAAATCCGTGCGGAGGCGTTGCGCTTCGCCCTGGCCCGCGGCTCACGCAGCGGCCGCATCGCCTGGCAGTTCGCGCGCGATCGCGCAGGACGCCTGGCCCTGGGCGAGCGCGGCTGAAGGGAAAGACCGCTGCGGAAGCCACAGGGGCTACAGACAAAAACAAAGTATGGCCACGGAAGCACACGGAACAACACGGAAAAAATGCTTATGGCAAAACGCCCGGTAGGGTGCGTCGAGGCGCAGCCTGACGCACCGGAATCCCGCGCCACGGTGCGGAGTGAGGCGTGAGGAGCAAAGCCTAAAACCGATTTTAGCCACGGAAGCACACGGAAAGACATGGAAAAAAGCTCATTGTGTAAAGCCCGGGAACCAAATTGCGGGTAACGATTTCGGGTTTATATATTAAATTTTTCCGTGTTGTTCCGTGTGCTTCCGTGGCCAAGAATGGTTTAAGTACGTGCCATAAAGTTTTTGTCCATGGTGTCCGCAGCGGTCTTTGAGCTCACGCCGGCGCGAGGCGTCGGAGCAGCGGCCGCCAGCGCAGCAGCATGAGCAGCAGAAACAGCAGCGCATAGATCAGGGGTGTACGCACGTCGGCCTTTACCAGCCACCAGAAATGCACCACCCCCAGCGCCGGGATGACATAGGCCAGCCGGTGCAGCCTGACCCAGTTCCGGCCGAGACGCTTGAGCATGAAGCGATTCGAGGTGGCGGCCAGCGGCACCAATAGCACGAAGGCCAGCATACCGACCGTGATGAACGGCCGTTTGACGATGTCGCGCCAGATGTCACCCCAGGCGAAGAACTGGTCGAGCCAGACATATGTACTCAAATGCACGCAGGCATAGAAGAATGCGAACAGCCCGAGCATGCGGCGGAGGCGCAGCGGCCAGCGCCAGCCCATGAAGCGGCGCAGCGGCGTCATGCACAGCGTGATCAACAGCAGCCGCAGCGTCCATTCCCCCGTATCACGTGTCAGTGCCTCGATCGGATTTGCCCCCAGCCGATCGGTGAGCAACGCGAATCCCAGCCACGCCAGCGGCAGCAGGCAGAGGACGAAAGCAGCCGGTTTGAGCCAGGGTTTCATGGGAAATCAGTTGTAACCACAAAGGACACGAAGGACATTTGGATTCAGGCAATGCATTGCGCCGTTCGTCCATTATGCAAACGTGGCAGATAGTTTGTTGCATTCAGATTTATTTACTTCGTGTCCTTGGTGTCCTTCGTGGTAAACATCAACAGTCAAAAGTTCTTCCGCAGATCCATCCCCGTATACAACGACGCGACCTGGTCGGCGTACCCGTTGAACAGGAGCGTCTTCCGCTTGAGGAATTCGCCGATGCGGCGCTCGGTGCGCTGGCTCCAGCGCGGGTGGTCGACGGCGGGGTTCACGTTCGAATAGAAGCCGTATTCGTCCGGGCCGGCGCGCATCCACGTCGATACCGGCTGTTGCTCGACGAAGCGTATCTTGACGATCGATTTGATGCTCTTGAAACCGTACTTCCAGGGCACCACCAGCCGGATGGGGGCACCGTTCTGGTTGGGCAGCACGTCGCCGTACAGGCCCACAGCGAGGATGGCCAGCGGATGCAGTGCCTCGTCCATGCGCAGACCCTCGACATAGGGCCACTCGAGTACCGCGCGGCGCTGACCCGGCATCTGCTCGGGGTCGTGCAGCGTCTGGAACTCGACGTACTTGGCATTACCGGTCGGTTCGAAACGGCGGATGAAGTCGGCCAGCGGAAAACCCACCCAGGGGATCACCATCGACCAGCCCTCGACGCAGCGCAAGCGGTAGATGCGCTCCTCGAACGGATGTGGCTTGAGGATATCTTCGAGCGTGTAGGTGCCTGGACGGCCGCACTCGCCCTCGACGGCCACCGCCCAGGGTGCGGCCTTCAGGGTGTGGGCATTCTTGGCCGGGTCGCCTTTGCCGGTGCCGAACTCATAGAAATTGTTGTAGGTGGTGACGTCCTTGTACTCCGTCAGTGTCTCGTCGGTGCTGTAGGCGCTGCGCACCAGCCCCTTGAAGGCCACGGTGCGAGCGCCGACCGGCGGCGGCACACCGAGCAGCGCGGCGCCGGACAGCGCCAGCCCCGCCTGCAGGAAACGACGGCGCCCACGGTAGATGGATTCCGGGGTGATTTCCGAGGGTCGGACAGTGGACGGGGTACGGATCAGGACCATGCGGGCATCCCTCGCGGCGTGGATTCTCTTGAGACTCACGCCGCGGCCCAAGGTTCCGGAAAGGCATTTTTTGCCGCGGAAGCACACGGAAAAATACGGAAAGAAGTTCGATGCAAAACGTCCGGTCATTGAACCGCGAGTCACTATCGAGCCTTACCCATCCGGGTGACACCCGTAGGGGCGGCCTCAGGTCGCGAAGCGGCAATCGGGGCTGTCCGCGGGGAAAGGCCGCTCCTGCAGGCGCTGTCATGCCATCAGGCAATATCCATAGGGGAGCTCTGCCTGTCGCATTCCTTCCGCATTTTTCCGTGTGCTTCCGTGGCCAACTCCGGCCCTACCCCACCCACACCCGCGCATTGCGGAACATGCGCAGCCAGGGGCCGTCCTCCAGCCAGTCGTCGGGGCGCCAGGAGTGTTGCACGGCGCGGAACACGCGTTCGGGGTGGGGCATCATGACGGTGAAGCGGCCATCGGCGGTGGTGAGGCCCGTGATACCCCCGGGCGAGCCGTTGGGATTCAGCGGGTAGACCTCGGCGGGGCGGCCGTAGTGATCCAGGAAGCGTGCCGTGACCAGGCGCGCGGCCAGGGCCTGGTCGGCGCCATCGGGCGTGGAGAACTCGGCACGGCCCTCGCCGTGGGACACGGTGATGGGCAGGCGCGAGCCGTGCATGCCGGTAAAAAATAACGACGGTGTGGGCAGGATCTCCACCAGCGAGAAGCGGGCCTCGAACTGTTCCGACAGATTGCGCCGGAAGCGCGGCCAGTGTTCGGCACCCGGAATCAGTTCCTTCAGGCCCGACATCATCTGGCAGCCGTTGCACACCCCCAGACCGAAGCTGTCGGGGCGGGCGAAGAACGCGGCGAACGCGTCCCGCGCCTGGGCGTTGAACAGGATCGACTTGGCCCAGCCCTGGCCGGCACCGAGCACGTCGCCGTAGGAGAAACCGCCGCAGGCGGCGAAGCCCTTGAAATCGGCCAGCGACACGCGCCCACCGAGGAGGTCGCTCATGTGCACATCGACGCATTCGAAGCCGGCACGGGTAAAGGCCGCGGCCATCTCGATCTGACCGTTGACCCCCTGTTCGCGCAGGATGGCGATGCGCGGTCTGGCGCCGCGGTTGACCCTCTGGTTGATGAAATGTGCGGCGATGTCGTCGTCCAGGTCGAAATTCAGTTTGACCTGGATGCCTGGATCCTGCCGGTCCAGCAGCAGATCGAACTCCTGCTGGGCACACTGCGGGTTGTCGCGCAATGCCTGCATGCGGTAGCTCGTCTCGCTCCAGGCGCGCTGCAGGTCGACGCATGCCTCATCGAGGAGGATGCGGCCGTCGTGGCCGATGCGGATGCGGTCGTCGTCTTCGTGGGTGCCGATCACGTGGCTGTGGCGTGCGAGGCCGTGCTCGCGCAGGATCGCCAGCGCCGTCTCGGTATCGCAATGCAGCACCTGGATCACCGCGCCGAGTTCCTCGGTGAACAGCGCTGCGACCGGATCATCGCCGAGCCCGTCGAGCTGGATGTCGATGCCGGTGTGGCCGGCGAAGGCCATCTCGCACAGTGTCGCGAACAGCCCGCCGTCGGAGCGGTCGTGATAGGCGATGACCAGGTCTTCGCGCAACAGTTCGCGGATGGCGGCGAAGAAGGCCTTCACGGCCTGCGGGTCGTCGAGATCCGGCGCGTGATGGCCAACCTGTTTGTGGACCTGCGCCAGCGCCGAGCCGGCGATGCGGTTGCGGCCCTTGCCCAGATCGATGAGGATCAGGTCGGTATCGCCGAGATCGACGCGCAGCTGTGGCGTGCGCGTACGGCGCACGTCGGCGACCGGCGCGAAGGCGGTGACGATCAGCGACAGCGGCGCGGTGACCTCGCGCGCCTTGCCCTGCTCCTGCCACACCGTCTTCATCGACAGCGAATCCTTACCGACGGGGATGGCGATGCCGAGCGCGGGACACAGCTCCCGGCCGACGGCGCGCACGGTGTCGAACAGGTTGGCGTCCTCGCCCGGGTGGCCGGCCGGCGCCATCCAGTTGGCCGACAGGCGGATGTCCCCGATGTGCTCGACATCGGCGCAGACGATGTTGGTGATCGCCTCACCCACGGCCATGCGCCCGGAGGCGGCGGCATCGATCAGCGCGATGGGCGTACGCTCGCCCATCGCCATGGCTTCGCCGGTATAGCCGTGGTAATCGGTGCTGGTCACCGCGGCATCGGCCACCGGTATCTGCCAGGGACCGACCATCTGATCGCGCGTCACCGTGCCGGTCACGCTGCGGTCGCCGATGCTGACGAGGAATGTCTTGTTGGCCACCGCCGGCAGGCGCAGCACACGGTAGGCGGCCTCGCGCACACCGACGGCGCGGGTATCGAAGTCCGGCTTGGTGAAGGTGCGGTGATGCACGTCGCGCAGCATCTTCGGTGGTTTGCCGAGCAGCAGCGCCAGGGGCAGGTCGACCGGCAGGTTCTCGAAATGGCCGTCGCCGACCATCAGCTGCCGGTCCTCGGTCGCCTCGCCGACCACCGCGAAGGGGCAGCGCTCACGCTCACAGAGCGCCTGGAACTGCTCGATGCGTTCGGGAGCGACCGCGAGCACGTAGCGCTCCTGCGATTCGTTGCACCAGATCTGCATGGGCGACATGCCGGGATCGTCGTTGGGCACCGCGCGCAGTTCGAGGCATGCGCCGCGGCCGCTGTCGTTGACCAACTCCGGCAGCGCATTGGACAGACCGCCGGCGCCGACGTCGTGGATGGAGATGATGGGATTGTCCGCCCCCATGGCCCAGCAGCGGTCGATGACCTCCTGGGCGCGGCGCTGCATCTCCGGGTTGCCGCGCTGCACCGAGGCGAAATCCAGGTCCTCGGCGCTCGAGCCGGTAGCCATGCTGGAGGCGGCACCGCCGCCCAGACCGATGAGCATGGCGGGACCGCCGAGCACGATAAGCTGCGCGCCGGGCGGGATGTCGTCCTTCTCGACGTGCCCGTCGCGGATGTTGCCGTAGCCGCCGGCGATCATGATCGGCTTATGGTAGCCGCGGATCTCGTCGCCGGTCGGACCGGGCACGCGCTCCTCGAAGGTACGGAAATAGCCGCACAGATTCGGCCGGCCGAACTCATTATTGAACGCGGCCGCGCCCAGCGGACCCTCGATCATGATGTCCAGCGCCGAGACGATGCGCGCAGGTCGGCCGAAATCGGTCTCCCAGGGCTGCTCGAAGCCGGGGATACGCAGATTCGATACCGAGAAACCACACAGGCCGGCCTTGGGCTTGCTGCCGCGCCCGGTCGCGCCCTCGTCGCGGATCTCGCCGCCGGAACCGGTGGCCGCACCGGGAAACGGCGAGATCGCCGTCGGGTGATTGTGGGTCTCGACCTTGATCAGGATGTGTACGGCCTCGGCGTGCTCGGCGTACACGCCCTGCGCGTCGGGGAAGAAGCGTCGCGCCGCGGGACCCTGCATCACGGCGGCGTTGTCCTTGTAAGCGGACAGCACGCCCGCGGGGTTGGCGCGGTGAGTCTCGCGGATCATGTCGAACAGCGACATGTCCTGCGGCTGGCCGTCGATGACCCAGTCGGCGTTGAAGATCTTGTGGCGGCAGTGTTCGGAATTGGCCTGCGCGAACATCATCAGCTCGACGTCGGTGGGATTGCGCTGCAGGCCGGTGAAACTCTCGACCAGATAGTCGATCTCGTCGTCCGACAGCGCCAGGCCCAGCGCCCGGTTTGCCTCCACCAGCGCGGTGTGGCCGCCGTCGACGATATCCACCGTGGTCAGCGGCGCGGGGGCCGCCGTGCGGAACAGTGCGACGGCCTCGTCGGCGCCGGTCAGCACCGTCTCGGTCATGCGGTCGTGGAGCAGCGGCAGCAACCGGGCGCGTTCGTGCTCGGTGACGGCGCGCCCGTCTGTCAGCCGCAGACGATAGGCGATACCGCGTTCGATGCGGCGGATACGGTCCAGCCCGCAGTTGTGCGCGATGTCGGTGGCCTTGCTCGCCCAGGGGGAGATGGTGCCGAGGCGCGGCACGACGAGAAACAGCTGCGCGTGCGCCGGCGGCGGCGGACTGGCGATGCCGTCGTCGAGCAGGCGCTCCAGGATGGCCCGGTCGGCCGCCTCGAGCTGCCGCTCCAGATCGACGAAATGCCAGTATTCAGTGTGGATGACCTCCAGCTCCGGGACGACCTCCCGGGCGCGGGCCAGCAGCTTTTCGGTACGAAAACTGGAAAGGGCGGGACCGCCGGGGATATGCAGCATGGTTCCGTCTCGGTTCGGTGACAGTCGCTGGGAGGCGCCAATGATACTGGCGGGGAGAGGCAGGGGCTAGTCGGGATTCGGGAAGGAGTGTGACTGCCCCGGTTCGGGTGTCAATACCCTGAATCCCAAATGCTGAATCTTACACCCAGCCCCCGTAGGAGCGGCATTCCTGCCGCGATCAGCTCAACCCCCGAATCCCGAATCCCGAATCCCGAATCCCGAATCCCGACTAGCCCCTGCATTCATTGCATCTGCTCATGCACCAGCGTGAGAATGCGTTTGGCGGTGGGTGAGTTGTCGCGCTCACCCTTGCTGTTCTGTACCGTCACCAGGGTCCGGTCACCCTCGGCACTCAGCAGGATGCGGTATTGCTCGGCATCCGCGGGTTCGTCATCGCCCCAGAACTTCAATTTGGACAGGAAGCCGCGCTTCCTGTCCTCCTTGAGCGGGTCATTGTAGCGCACGAAATACAGGCCGCCGCTGCGGTCGCGGTCCTCGACGGTGAAGCCGACACGGTCCAGCGCCAGACCGACCTCGCGCCAGGCACGCGAGAAGCCCTCGTTCACGCGGAGTGCGGTCGCACCGGTGGCTTCGACGAGCAGCTGTGAGCGCGGCGCGCGCTCCGGCGCCGGCTGGGCGATCTGGGCCGCCGCCTTGTCGTCGGCGACGCCCATGAACACCATCATGCGGCGCAGCATCTCGGCCTCCAACTCGGGATCGGAGGGCCGTGGTTTCCAGATGGTGCCTTCGCTGGATTCGGCACCACCCTGCAATACCTCCTCCATACCGCGGTGGGCGATGAAGACCTCGGTCCCGCCCGTGGCGGTACGTTCGAGGCGCACGCGGAAGCGATCGCGGGTGGCCGCGGAATAGAGATAATTCAGCGCCCGGCCGATGGTACGGCGGATGAAATCCTGAGGGATATCGGCGCGATTCTCGGCCCAGTCGGTCTCCAGGATACCGACGGCCGGGTCATCCACGGTCAGGATGAAACCGGCCTGCAACCAGAAGTCGCGCACCTTCGGCCATACCGCTTCGGGTGGTGCATTGACTACCAGCCAGCGTTTGTCGTCACTGCGCTCGATGTGCATGTTCTCGGGCTGCACCAGCACACCGCTGCGGCGCACGCCACCCCCGCCGGGGCCCTGATCGGCGGCATATTCAGACAGGGTCGTGGTGCCACCCTCCGGTACGACCAGGCCCTCTTCGATGGTGGAACTGCTGAGGTCGGGCGGAATCTCCAGCGGTGGCTCGACCCGGCTCTGCTTGTAGTCGGCCTTTTCGCCGACCACTTTCTTCCAGGTGCTGCAACCGGCCAGCGAGGCGGCAATCAGCAGTACGGTAAGCACTCGGGCAGCAGTGGAACGGGTCATGGGCATGGCAATCCGTGTGGACACGTACGAAATTGTTTGGTTCACAGCACGCCGGCCTGGCGGAGCGCGGCGCGGACCGTGGCGTGGTGCTGCGGCGACAGCGGTGTCAAAGGCAGCCGTATACCCCGCGGTATCAGCCCCATGTCGGTCAGCGCCCACTTCACCGGGATCGGGTTGGCCTCAACGAACAGGTCGCGGTGCAAGGCCTGCAGCGTGGCGTCGATGGCCCGCGCTTGCGCCGCATCGCCGGCCAGCGCCGCGACGCACATCTCGTGCATCGCCCGCGGCGCGACGTTGGCGGTCACGGAGATGACACCCTTGCCACCCAGCAGCATGACCTCCAGCGCGATGGCATCATCGCCGCTGTACAAGTCCAGCCGATCACCGCAACGCGCGAGGATCTCGCGGGCACGCTCCGGATTACCCGTCGCCTCCTTGATGCCCACGATGTTGGAGATGTCCGCCAGGCGCTCGACCGTCACGGGCAGCATGTCGCAGGCAGTACGACCGGGTACATTGTACAGAATCTGCGGGATGGGCACGGCCTCGGCGATGGCCTTGTGGTGCAGATACAGGCCTTCCTGGGTCGGCTTGTTGTAATACGGCGTGACCAGCAGGCAGGCATCCGCGCCGGCCTTGAGCGCGCAGCGTGTCAGGCTGATGGCCTCGGTGGTGGAGTTCGCACCGGTGCCGGCGATGACCGGGATGCGGCCGGCGGTGAGTTCGACGACACGGCGGATAAGTTCGCAGTGTTCGTGTTCGTCGAGCGTCGCGGATTCCCCGGTGGTCCCCACGGCGACGAGGGCATCGGTTCCCTGACTGATGTGGAATTCCACCAGCCCCGCAAGACTGTCGTCGTCGATCGCGCCGTCCTCCCGCATGGGGGTGACCAGCGCGACCATACTGCCGTGGAACATGCAACCTCTCCGGGGACGGGAAAATCCCGCACATACTACATAAATCAGGTTCCAGGTTCTAGGTGCCAGGGCCGAGGGAAACCTGCGTTCCTCACCTCGGTCCTGGCACCTAGAACCTCGGCCCTGATTTCAGTAGCATCCGCGCTATCCCTTTAGTCACAGGCCTCTCCGCGCCATGTCCACAGCCGAACCCAAAGCCATCCGCGAAATCCGCATCAACCCCATCGTCCCCACTGAATCCGTGCTGGTCGCCACCGCCCGCTCCATGCGCCCACGCAAGGCGGAGGACCCGGCGCCGCGCGACACCCGCCGCCACGTGGATACCTGCCCATTCTGTACCGGTAATGAGCATATGACCCCCCCGACCATCGCCGCCTACCCGGATGACGAGAACTGGGAGGCACGCATTGTCGAAAACCTCTACCCGGTCCTGGGCGACGACCGCTCCTCCGGCAGCCTGGTGTTCGGCCTGCAGCAGGCCATCGAGGGCTACGGGCGCCACGAGGTCATCATCGACCACCGCCAGCACGGCATCGCCCTGCACGAGATGAGTGAGGCACACCTGTTCCTGCTGTTCGGTGCTTATCGCGAGCGCGTCGCCCAGCTGTACGCCAACGACGCGCGCCTGCGTTATGTACTCGTGTTCAAGAATTTCGGACCGGCGGCGGGCGCCAGCATCGCCCATACCCACAGCCAGATCATCGCCATGCCGGTGGTACCGGAGAACGTCTACAACGAAGTCACCCACAGCCGCGCGTACCATCAGAAACATCACCAGTGCATCTTCTGCTCGCTGATCGACGAGGCGCTGACCTTCGAGGCCACCATCTACGACCGTACCTCGGGTCAGATCCGCAGACGCATCAGTGTCGGCCAGTACGTGGTCGAGCGCGGCGAGCGCTTCATCGCGATCAAGCCCTTCGCCAGCCGCTACGAATGGGAGGTGCACATCCTGCCCCTGCAGCACCAGAGTGACTTTCTCGCCATCAGCGATACTGACCGGCAGGATCTTGCCCGGGTGGTCAGGCGCACCATGGCGCGCCTGGACGCGGTCATCGGCGGGGCGCAGTACAATTTCTTCCTGCACTCCAAGCCGCGCGGCGAGGAGTTTGCCGATTGCGACGCCAGCTACCACTGGCACCTGGAGATCTGCCCACGCACCAGCATCCCGACCGGCTTTGAGCTGGGCTCGGGGTTGTTCGTCAGCACCCTCAGCCCGGAGGAGGCGGCGGAGCAGTTGCGCAACGTCGATCTGGACAGCCCGCTGGAATAACCGGCAGCCGTCCGGGACCCGGTGCAACTCTGTGAAAAGGTGATACACTCCCGGCCACCGCGTCCCCGCGGCCGACGTCCCTGCACGTGTTCTTTCGAGCCGACATGAGCACCCCGAAACAGACCAACCTCGTCATCTCCGCCCTGGGCAAGGACCGGCCCGGCATCGTGAACGACCTGTCGCGCCTGGTCTTCGACAGCGGTTGCAGCCTCGCCGACAGTCGCATGACCGTCCTGGGCGGCGACTTTGCCGTGATCCTGCTGGTCAGCGGCAATTGGAGCGCGGTCGCCAAGCTGGAGGACCAGTTGCCGGCGATCGCCGAGCGGCTGGAGATGAACATCATCTCGCGGCGCACCGCCGACCGTGAGCAGCATCGCGACCTGCTGCCCTACGCCGTGGATGTCGTGGCGCTGGACAACCCCGGCATCGTGCACAACCTGGCCAATTTCTTCTCGACGCGGCAGATTAATATCCAGGACCTCACCACCACCAGCTATTCCGCACCGCATACCGGCACCCCGATGTTCTCCGTACACATGCGGGTGGACATCCCCGCGCGACTGCACATCGCCACGCTGCGCGACGAGTTCATGGATTTCTGTGACCAGTTCAATCTCGATGCCATTATCGAACCGGTCAAAGGCTGACGCGCGCAGTGCGTCCGATGCTGTATGAGCAAGATTATTCCTGGTAAAAAGGTCCCCGACTTCTGCCTCCCGGCCACCGGCGACCAGGAGATCCGCCTGGCCGACCTGAAGGGCAGCCATGTCGTGCTGTACTTCTACCCCAGGGACAACACACCTGGCTGCACGCTGGAGGGCCAGGGCTTCCGCGACCAGCATGCCAAGTTCAAACGCCTGAACACAGTGATTCTCGGCATCTCGCGCGACGGCCTCACCGCCCACGAGAAGTTCAAGGAGAAACAGAATTTCCCCTTCGACCTGCTGTCGGACACGGACGAAAGGGTCTGCCGGCTGTTCGATGTCATCAAAGAGAAGAACATGTACGGCAGGAAGGTCATGGGTATCGAACGCAGCACCTTCCTGATCGATGCTGCCGGTGTGCTGCGTACCGAATGGCGCAAGGTGAAAGTGCCCGGCCACGTCGATGAGGTGCTCGCAGCGGTGAAGGCCCTGGCCAAGACCTGATCCATTTTTCTTGATGAAACTTTTACCGCGAGGGACACGAAGGGCACGAAGCTCCCCAACGAATGTAATTAAGAAATCTCTGATTAATTCGTCATACCGTCATTGCCGCGCTTCGCTCGCAATGACGGGTTAATCAGAGGTTTCGTGAAGATGAATCCTCTCCTCCTCACGGGAGAGGGGACCCGCGACCGCGCATTCGATCAAGATCTTCCTTCGTGCCCTTCGTGTCCTTCGTGGTGACAATCGATCTTTTGCAGCTCGCACAATCAACCCCGAGGTCACCTTGAGCAGAAAAGAGTTCGCCGGCAAACGCCTGTTCGTGCTGGACACCAACGTCCTGATGCACGACCCCACCGCCCTGTTCCGCTTCCACGAGCATGACGTCTTCCTGCCCATGGCGGTGCTGGAAGAGCTGGACAACGCCAAGGTCGGCATGACCGAGGTGGCGCGTAACGTGCGCCAGGTCAACCGGTTCCTCGACGAGCTGACCTGCCGGGTAACACACAGCGACATCGAGGCCGGCCTGCCACTGATCAACCGTGCCGCACCTGCCAACGGCCAGCCTGCCGGCAGTCTCTACCTCCAGACACGCACCCTTGCCGCCGACCTGCCGTCCGGCATGCCCGGCAGCAAGAAAGACAACAGCATTCTCAGCACCACCCTGGCACTGCAAAAAGAGCGCACCGACGTCTCGGTGACGCTGGTATCGAAGGATATCAACCTGCGCATCAAGGCCGCGCTACTGGGTGTACACGCGGAGGACTATTACAACGATCAGGTGCTCGACGACGTCAACCTGCTCTATCCGGGTCGCGCCGAACTCGGCGAGGATTTTTGGGACACGCACGGCTCGGACATGGATTCCTGGCAGGAGAACGGCCACGTCTTCTATCGCGTGCAGGGACCGCAAGTCGGCAGTTGGCATCCGAACCAATGCCTGTCGCTGGGCGGCAGCCGTTCGATGGAGGCGCTCGTACGCAGTCGCGAGGGTGATGGCGCAGTGTTGGAGCTTGCGACCGATTACCGCAAGGCCAGTCATGCTGTGTGGGGGATCAACGCCCGCAATGTCGATCAGAACTTCGCGCTGAACCTGCTGATGGACCCGACGATCGACTTTGTCACTCTGGTCGGCCAGGCCGGTACCGGCAAGACTCTGCTGACGCTGGCGGCGGGCCTGGCGCAGGTACTCGACGACAAACGCTATTCCGAGATCATCATGACGCGCGCGACCATCCCGGTCGGTGAGGACATCGGCTTCCTGCCGGGTACGGAAGAGGAAAAGATGACGCCCTGGATGGGCGCGCTGATGGACAACCTGGAGGTGCTGACCAAGTCCGACCACGGCGGCGACTGGGGTCGCGCGGCAACCAACGACCTGCTCGCCAGCCGCATCCGCATCCGTTCGATGAACTTCATGCGTGGCCGCACCCTGCTCAACAAATACCTCATTCTCGATGAGGCACAGAACCTGACCTCGAAGCAGATGAAGACCCTGATTACCCGCGCCGGCCCCGAAACCAAGGTGGTCTGCCTGGGCAACATCGCCCAGATCGACACGCCCTACCTTACCGAGACCAGTTCCGGCCTGACTTACGTGGTCGACCGCTTCAAGGATTGGGAACACAGCGGCCACATCATCCTGCGCCAGGGCGAACGCTCACGGCTGGCCGATTTCGCCTCGACCAATTTGTAGACCGGACCTTCTACCGCAAAGGACGCGAAGGCGCGCAAAGGAAAATCGTCAACGAACGATACACCAAAAAAACCCATTTCAGCCACGGAAACACACGGAAACACACGAAAGGTGAGGACGCACTGGGTTTTGCATTCCGTGTATTTCCGTGTGTTTCCGTGGCAAATGCGGTTTCGGGTTTTGTTATCAGAATTTCCTTTGCGCGCCTTCGCGCCCTTTGCGGTGAAAGTAGTACTCACACTGCCTCCGCATCCAACAACCGCGGCCAGGCCTTGAGGACGGCCTGGACGAGGGTGGCGAGCGGGATGGCGAAGAATACACCCCAGAACCCCCACAGCCCGCCGAACACCAGCACCGCGACGATGATGGCGATGGGGTGCAGGTTCACCACCTCCGAGAACAGTACCGGCACCAGCACGTTGCCGTCGAGCATCTGAATGACCAGATAGGCCGCCATGAGCCAGGCGAACTCCGGGCCCCAGCCCCACTGAAAATAGGCAATCAGTGCCACTGGAATGGTTACCACCATGGCACCGATATACGGGATGATCACCGACAGGCCGACGAGGGTGCCGAGCAGCACCGCGTATTGCAGGCCCATCAGCCTGAAGGTGATGTAGGTGACTACGCCGATGATAGCGATCTCCCACACCTTGCCACGTACGTAATTACCGATCTGGCGGTCGACATCGTGCCAGACAGCCGTCGACAGGGCCCGCTCGCGTGGCAGATAGTGGGTGATCCAGTCGATGATGCGCTGCTTGTCCTTGAGGAAAAAGAACACCAACAGCGGCATCAGGATCAGGTATACCAGGGCGGTGATCAGCCCCACCAACGACGCCACCGACAGCGACAGCGCGCGCTGCCCGAAGCGCCCGACTTCACTGCTGATCGCGGTGATGAGCTGTCCAACCTGCTCCGCGCTGATGAAGCCTGGATAACTCTCCGGCAGATGCAGTAACGCGGCGTGACCGCGGGAAACCATGTCGGGCAGTTGCTGGATCAGCTGGGTCAACTGATAGGAGAGCCGCGGCAGGATCCCCAGCAGCGTGAACAGCAACACCGCCAGGAAGATTACGAACACCAGGGCGACCGCCAGCGCGCGCCGTACACCGCGCCGCTCCAGCGGTGCGACGATGCCCTCGAGCAGGTAGGCGATCACCACGCTGGCCAACACCGGCGCCAGCATGTTGCCGAACATGATGACCACGGCGAAACCGGCGATCAGGAACAGCGCCAGACTGACGACCTGCGGATTGCTGAAGTGACGGCGGAACCAGTCGCGGACGATTTCCATAGCGCTCAGTGGCCCTGGCCCGCCTTCAGCTCCGCATAGAAACGCCGGAAGACCGCCTCGAGTTCATCGATGACCTCCACGACATCCCGGCCCTGGATGACGTGCTGGGTCATCAGCGCCGACGTCTCGTTGAGCATCTTGCTCTTATCGAGCATCGGATAGGTCCGTGACAGCCGCTTGATCGCCTTGACGACCGATTCCTGCTCCGGGCGGGGGATGGCCTCGGGTTCCGGGACGGGTGCCGGTGCCCTGGGTGCAACGGGTGCCGCGTCCGTACCCGCGCGACTGCGCAGAAAGTCGGCAAAGGCCAGCAGCGTTGCCTGGTCCCCGGCGGTTAGCGAGTGGAACAGTGTCAGCAGCTGATCGTCCAGTCGGGCCATCGCGTCACTCACTCCGCCTGATGGGTCTTGCAATAATTCTGGGCGAACCCGAGCAGCTCATCCATGGCGCGGTGGCGGAACTTCTGTTTCTGATGGACGAAGGAAAACGGCCGTTCCAGATTCGGATCCAACGTCAGCGCCACCAGTGTCCCCAGTTGCAGCTCCTTGTTGATGGTCGCGCGCGAGGCGATAGACACGCCCATGCGGGCCTCCACCGCGCCCTTCACTGCCTCGGGACTGCCGAGCTCCATGCAGATGGAGAGTTCATTGGCGTTGATGTTGCAAGCATTGAGATATTCGGCGATGACCTCGCGTGTACCCGAGCCCTCCTCGCGGCAGATGTAGGGGTGCTTGAGTAGTTCCGCGATCTTGACCTTTTTGTGCTTGGCCAGCGGATGATTGGTGGGCACGATCGCGACCAGCTGGTCCATGCGACAGACATCGACGACCAGGTTCTTGTTCAACACCGGCGCCTCGACCACGCCGAGGTCGATGATGTTGTTCTCCACCATGGAGACGATGCCGTCGGTGTTGGATACCTTGAGTTGCACATTGACCTCGGGGTACTTCATCCGAAAGTCGCCCAGCAGTGCAGGCAACATGTATTCGGCGATGGTCGTGCTCGCCCCGATCATGACCACACCACTGATATCACCGGTCATCTCGCGTACGGCATTCTCCATCTCGGCATAGAGCTCGAAAATACGGTCGGCATACTCGAACACCCGGCGCCCAGCCTCGGTGAGACTGATGCGGTTGTGTGTCCGGTCGAACAGACGCGTGTTGAAGTATTCTTCGAGCTGGCGCACCTGAAAGGTGACCGCCGGCTGGGTCATGTGCAGGGCTTCTGCCGCCTTGGTGAAACTCAGAAGACGGGCGACGGTATGAAACACCTGGAGTCTGCGATCAGCCATACACTTCTCGATGTCTCAATGAGATGAAAAGCCCGCGGCACGGGCGGCGCAGGGCGGGCCGATGTACGCGGCCGGTCAGGTCCGGACCCTTCGCGCCCTGCGGCCTGTTCGGAGGCGGCGCTCATCCTACCAGCTTAGCCAGCGAACATAAAATATTCTGATGCGGATATGCGCGAATCCGGGCAGTCGTCGCGCTATCAACTGTCCGCGCCGCCCCAGCCAGGGCGCTTCCACAGGAAGGCGTAATACATGACGGGGATCACCAGCAGGGTCAATACCGTCGATACCAGGACCCCGAAGATCAGCGAAATCGCCAGGCCACTGAAGATCGGATCGTCCAGGATGAACAGCGCACCCAGCACGGCAGCCAGCCCGGTCAGCACGATGGGCTTGGCGCGCACCGCGCCGGAACGCAGCACCGCCTCTTCAAAGGGCACACCGCGCCTGGCCTCGGCATTGATGAAATCCACCAGCAGGATCGAATTGCGTACGATGATGCCGGCCAGGGCGATCATGCCGATCATGGAGGTCGCCGTGAACTGTGCGCCCAGCAGCGCGTGGCCCGGCATCACACCGATGATCGTGAGCGGGATGGGGGCCATGATGATCAGCGGCGCGAGGTAGGAACGGAACTGGGCGACCACCAGCAGATAGATCAGCAGCAGGCCCGCCGAATAGGCGATACCCATGTCGCGGAAGGTCTCGTAGGTGATCTGCCATTCACCGTCCCATTTCACGGAGTAGCGGTAGGGGTTCTCCGGCTGCTTGATGAAGAACTGCTGCAGCGGCTGGCCACCGCCCACCTGCAGGTCACGGAGTCGACCGACCATCTCGAACATGCCATACAGCGGACTGTCCAGATGACCAGCCATGTCACCGGTGACTTGCACCATGGGCAGCAGGTCCTTGTGGTGGATGGCCTGTTCGCGCTGCGTCTCGGCGACGGTCACCAGGTCGGCGAGCGCCACCTGATGGCCGCCGGCACCGGTGAGCCGGAGTGAGAACAGCCGCTCGATGCGATCCTTGTCCGCCACCGGGAATTCCAGACGCACGGGGATTGGATACTTCTGTCCCTCGCTGTGCAGATACGTGGTGTCGTCGCCGGACAACAGCGTGCCCACCGCATCGACGATGCTTGCGGGCGACACACCCAGCAGGGCCGCCCGCTCGCGATCGATATGTATCCGCAGCTGCGGCGCAGGTGCCTCGACACTGTCGTCGACGTCGACGATGTCGGCAGTCTCCTCGAACACGGTACGCACCTGCCTGGCGACACGGATCTGGCCGGCATAGTCCAACCCGTAGATCTCCACCACCAGCGGCGACAGCACCGGCGGCCCCGGTGGTACCTCGACGATCTTCATGTTGGCAGCATAGCGGGCGCCGATCTCCTGCAGCGGTGCCCGCACCGACCGCGCGATCTCGTGGCTCTGGCGGTCACGCTGCTTCCGGTGCACCAGATTCACCTGGATGTCACCGACATTCGCCCCGGTGCGTAAATAGTACTGCCGGACCAGGCCGTTGAAGTTGATGGGGGCCGAGGTGCCGGCATAGATCTGATAGTCGGTGACCTCGGGCACTTCGCGCAGGTAACGACCCAGCTCGCCCAGCACCTGCGAGGTGCGTTCCAGCGCGGTGCCTTCCGGCATGTCGACCACGATCTGAAATTCCGACTTGTTGTCGAAGGGCAGCATCTTCAGCACCACCCACTGCACCACGACGAGTCCCAGTGACAGCACGATCAGTACCAGCACCGTCGCCGCCAGGGCACGGCGGCGGCCGCGCCCCTGCGTACCGCGCAGAAACGGCCCGACCCAGCGGTGGAAGAATCGCAGCAGCCGCGGTGACACGCCGTCACCCACCTCGTCGTGCGCGGCCTCGCGGCCGATCATTTTCAGTGCCAGCCAGGGCGTCAACACGAAGGCCACCACCAGCGAGATCAGCATACCGATGCTGGCATTGATGGGGATCGGGCTCATGTACGGACCCATCAGACCGGTCACGAAGGCCATCGGCAGCAAGGCCGCAATGACAGTAAAGGTCGCCAGTATCGTTGGACCACCGACCTCGTCGACCGCCAGAGGTATCGATTCGACCAGGCTGCGCCCGCCCATCAGCATGTGGCGATGGATGTTTTCCACCACCACGATGGCATCGTCGACCAGGATGCCAATGGAAAAGATCAGGGCGAACAGTGATACCCGATTGAGTGTAAAGCCCCAGGCCCAGGAGGCGAACAGCGTGATGGCGAGCGTAATCACCACGGCCAGCCCGACGATAACGGCCGCACGCCAGCCGAGTGCCACCAGCACCAGCAACACCACGAAGGTAGTGGCAAACACCAGCTTGGCGATCAGCGTCTGCGCCTTGTCGTTGGCGGTTTCACCATAGTTGCGGGTGATGGTCATCTCCACACCAGCGGGCACAAAGATGCCGCGCAAATGCTCCAGCCGACTGATGACCTGATCAGCGATCACCACAGCATTCGTCCCGGGCTTTTTGCCGATGGCAAGCGTCACTGCCGGAAATTCGCCCTGTCGTTCGATGCCCTTGTGGGCCGCCGCCGGACCCGTGCCGAACCAGGCGTAGCGTTCCGGCTGATCGGCACCGGCGCGGATCTCGGCGATATCGCGCAGATAGACCGGCCGCCCCTCATGCACACCGATCACGAGCGTACCCAACTCGTCGGTATGGCTGAGAAAATCACCTGTGCGCACCAGGATCTCGGTGTTGCCGTCCACCAGCGCACCGCTGTCACGGGCCTGGTTCGCGCCCTGCAGGGCCTGGCGCAGCCCGTCCAGGGTGATGCCGGTACCGGCCATGCGCTGCACGTCCAGGAGTACATGCGCAACCTGGTCGGGGCCACCGAGCGTATAGATCTCGCGCGTACCGGGGACCCGCTTCAGTTCGGCCTCGATGGCATGGGCGACCTCCTGCAGTTCCCGGGCACCGCGCAGCGGGTCGGCGGTCCACAGGGTGACCGCCACGATGGGCACGTCGTCGATGCCCTTGGGTTTGACGATGGGCGGCAGCGTACCCAGATTGGGCGGCAGCCAGTCCTGATTGGAGAACACGGCATTGTAGAGTCGCACGATGGCCTGGGTACGGTCCTCTCCCACCTCGTATTCGACGGTCAGCACGGACATGCCCGGCCGCGACACGGAATAGATGTGCTTGACGCCCTCGATCTCCGACATCACCTGCTCGGCGGGCGTCGTGACCAGGTGTTCCACCTCGCTGGCGGTGGCGCCCGGAAAGGGGATGAAGATGTTGGCGAAGGTCACGTCGATCTGTGGCTCTTCTTCACGCGGCGTGATGGCCACGGCGAACAGGCCCAGCAGAAAACCTGCCAGTGCCAGCAGCGGCGTGATCTGGGATTGCAGGAATGTGCGCGCGATGGCGCCAGAGATACCGAGTCGCTCGCTCACGGCGTGGTGCCCGCCGTCTGCCGTTTGAGAAGGACGGCCGCGGCGACGGGGTCGAGTGCGACCTGCTCGCCAGGCTTGAGACCAGCCAGGATCACCACATGGTCGTCGTCAATGATATGACCCGCGCGGATCTGCCGGAGGGTCACCGCACCATCGGGGTCCACGACATAGACACCCGTGACCTCACTGCGCCGCACCAGGGCGGATTGCGGGATGAGCAGTTGCTCGCCCTCCCCCAGCGCAAAACCCACCTTGACCAGCATACCGGGATAGAGGCTGTGGCTGCCGGGCGCGAGATCCAGGCGTACACGGAAGCTGTGGCTGCCCGGGTCGGCATAGGGTGACACCGTAATCGATTCGCTGGACAGGGCCGCACCCGCATCGGTATAGACACGGATCGCATCCGGCGCCAACGCCCGCACCTCGGTGACGTAACGCTGCGGCACGGCCGTCACCGCGCGCAGACGCTCGAGTGACAGGCCGGTCATGAGCGGCTGCCCCGGATTGGCGGTCTCGCCGAGCTCGACATGACGTTCGACCACGATGCCACTGTACGGTGCACGTACGACCGTATGTTCCAGTTGCTCGCTGGCCTCCGCAAGCTGTGCCTGGGCACTTTCGAAGCGTGCCTGGGCGGCCTTGAGGTCGGCATCGGCCCGGTCCATGGCCGCCTTCGCCACCAGGCCCCTGGCGAAGATCCCGGCGATGCGGCCGCGCTCGTCGCGGGCTTCGCGCAGTCGCGCGCGCGCCTCCTCGAGGCCGGCCTCGGCCTGTCTCTGGCGCGCCGCCTGCTCGGTCGCCCGGAAGCGCAGCAGGACCGCGCCGCGCTCCACATAGTCGTCGACGTCGAACAGGATCGCCTCGATACGCCCCGAGGTCTGCGCGGAGACGGTCGCCCGGTGCACTGCCTCGACCACGCCATCAAAGCGCTGCTCGAGGGTGATCTCGCGGACGGCCGCCGGCTGCGTGTCGAGACCCACGGCCATGACGTTGCCGCACAACGCCAGTGCCAACACCAACGGCAGCCAGGGGCGGGGGGAATTCAGCATCCGTGATCTCCTGTGGATAGAGATACAAGATACAAGATACAAGAGGCAAGTGAAACTTGTGTCCGGCGCGCCGCGGGGCAATGGCGGCGGATTCTGACACCTGCCCTATGGGGTACAAGGTGAGACCACGGAGCGGTTGAGAGGGCGCCCTCGGACGCGTACTCACGGTGTCCTGCCGACACGGCATGCGGCGTTGCTGATGCCGGCCTTGGTAACACCGCCAGTACCACCCAAAGAACAAACCCGCCTTGCGGCGGGTCTGCTTTCACGCGGGTAATCGGCCTGCCGTCTACATACGGAAACGTCCCATCAAACCCTGCAACTGTGCGGACAGGCGCGCCAGCTCGTCGCTGGCACTGGCCGTTTGCTGAGCACCGGCAGCCGCCTGATCGGCCACGTCACGGATATTGCTGACGTTGGCGTTGATTTCAGCGGCCACGGCGCTCTGCTCCTCGGCAGCGCTCGCGATCTGGGTGTTCATATCGTTGATCTGGGATACGGAGCCAGCGATCCCGCCCAGCGACTCAGCGGCCTTCTCCACCTGATCGGAGCAACCCTGGGCCATGCCGCGCGCCTCGTTCATCACCCGCACGGCGTCACCTGCACCCACCTGCAGGCGTTCGATCATCTGCTGAATCTCCTGAGTGGATTTCTGGGTGCGGCTGGCCAGCGTACGGACCTCGTCGGCGACCACGGCGAAACCACGACCCTGCTCGCCCGCGCGCGCGGCCTCTATGGCTGCGTTCAGGGCCAGCAGATTGGTCTGCTCGGCGATACCGCGGATCACATCCAGCACCATGCCAATACTCTCCGACTCATTTTCCAGTTTGTGGATGACACCGGAGGCACGCTCCATTTCGTTCACCAGATTGTCGATGCCGCCCAGGGCCTCGGTGGCCACCAGGGCACCGCCCTTGGCTTCGCGGTCGGCCTGCTGCGCCGACTGCGCGGCCAGTGCGGCGTTGTGGGCCACTTCCTGCACCGTCGCGGTCATCTGGTTCATGGCCGTGGCCACATGCTCGATCTCGACCTGCTGATTCTGCACCCCGCGACTGGTCTCGTCGGTGACGGCCGAAAGCTCCTCGGCGGCGGCTGCGACCTGCGCGGTCGCGCCACTGAGCTCATGGATGATACCGCGCAGATTATCGCGCATGGCGTTGAAACTGCCGACGATCTCGCCGATCAGGTCGTGGCTTTCCACCTCGCAGGCCACGTTCAGGTCGTTCTGGCTGATGGCGTTGGCGGCCGCCGAGATGTGCTTGAGTTTGCGCAACAGGATCGTGTTGACCAACCAGTAGTTCGCAACACCCAGCACGGGGCTTAACAGCAGGATCAGCGCCGCCCACCCCAACAGGCCTGGATCCCATTCCGTGACCAGGCGTGCGACGCTCGGAAACAGTACACCCACCAGCACCCAGAAGACGATCGAGGCGGCAAGAAGGTTTCGCAGGATACTCCGTTTCATAAACTCACCCACAAGGCTGGACTGGTTAGGGCACACTGCCCGACGTTACTCAAAACCTGCACTCACCGCGCGGCCCGCTGAGTTGCCCCAGGCAAGGTCTGTGTTAGCAAGGAAATTGCGCCCGAGCCGGCATCGACCGCAGAGTGTTGGCGCACGTGCCCGCTCGCCGGCGCTGGTTCCTGATTCCGATAGCGACGCTTGTTACAAAAAACTTAAGCGTGGAGGTGCTGGCATCGAGTGACAGACAGCTTATGAAGACACAGATCACCTGGCACAGCTGTTCGGACCCATCGAGCGTACCGGGAGGGGTAGTTACAACGCGTTCCCAACCGGCGTTCAGGTCATAACGTGTTTCTTAGTGAGCCAGATCGTGAGTCAGGTGGCGTAAGCGGGGAAATACACTCTCAGGAGTGCGCCCGCGCGGGGCGTACAAAGCAAAGACCCCGAAGGCCGGGGTCTTTGCTTGAGCAGGGAGACTGAAGGCTGCCTCAGGGGGTGCCGCCGACCGCGGCCGTGAGCGCCTTGCGGATGGCCTCGGGGCTTGGCATGAGCTTCATGAAGCTGTTTTCGCCCATCATCTTGAGGTCCGGGTAGTACACCGCCATACGGAACCGCATGTGCAGGGCGACCACGCGATTGCCGATGACCATCACCTCGTAGGGGAGATAGGGCGTACCCTTCAGCTCGCCGAAATCGACCACACTCATCTGAAACTTGTCATCCATGTACTGATCGCCGTTGGGGCCGGCCTGCATGGAGACGCCATAGACAGTCTCTTCCTTACCAGGGATATCGATGCGGTACAGCTCGCGCACGCCGACGGTATTGGTGGCCAGATTCTTCTCGACTGCCTTCAACGCCTCTGCGTGACTGGCATAGGTCGCCAAGTCATAGACGTCGTTGAAATATTCCATACCGAAGGTGTAGTGATACTTGCTAAGCTTGCGCTCAGTCAGACCCTTTCCGGACCCGAACTCCTGGAGATTACCGAGCGTCTTGGCCAGCGCTTGCGCCGTATCGGCCAGGTTGTCCTTGAGCCGATAGGCATAGGCCATGTAGACGGGGTTGACGTAGGCAACCTGCAACTCGTCGCCGACCCGGGTCACGGCCACGCGCTGGGCGGCGGCGAATCCACCGTACTCCGATCTGGCGGCCACCTTCTTCAGGGCATCACTGGTGAAGATGACGATATGCGCGTCAGGATAGGGCTCGTAGTCTCCCACGACCTCGAAGCCCGCACCGGTCAGCGCCTGTTTGACCTCGGCCACCTTGGCCTGCATATCCCCCGCGCCACGTGAGGCGAGAATGAAGGGCTGGTATACATCGGCCGCCTGCACACTGGACGCCAGCGGCAACAGCGTCACGACTGCCGTCAACAACGCGGTAAACAGCTTCATGATCCGTGTCCTCATAAGTAGATCCTCCTATCCATAAGCCTTTGTTTTTTGATGTGGCGCCATTCTAGATGAAACAGTCCCGCCGTGCGACAGACTAAATGACGAAAAAAAAGGGCCATGTCAACCATGGCCCTTCTGGTTCGCTGCGAAGCAAGGTCGCTCCGTTCAGATGGACGCGATCAGAACTTCATCGCGTAGCTGACTTCGATGGCGTTCTGGTCCATGCCGATGTCGGCCGTGTAGGAGGCGGGACCCATGGCGTATGTATAGGACTGATCCTCGCGGAAGGCATGCATGTACGTCACGCTGACCTCGTTGTAGGCAGTCGGTGCGTAGGTGAAGCCCAGGGTGACATGCTTCTCGACGATACCCGGCGCCAGGATGTTGAACAGGTTCTGGTTTGAATCGATGGGGTTCTCGCCGTAGTTGATGCCCCCACGGAAGGTCCACTGATTGTTGTACTGATAGTCCACGCCCAGTTTATAGACCGTGACGTCCTGCCAGCCGAAGCCAAACCCACCATCAGCACCCAGGAGCTTTGTGCTATCGACTGGGGCTGAGAATGCCCCCAGGAATTCGGCAGCAGTGGGGCCGGCATTACCGATCGCGGCGACGTCACTGTACTCAATGCGCTGCACATCAAAGGCGATGGTAACTGCGGGTGTGGCCTTCAGTGCGATACCTATGCCATAACTTGCAGGAATGTCGAAATCACCCTGCTCTGCAAACAGGCCTTTGTAGCTATCGAACTCTTGCATGTAGACTTTTGAAGCATACGTTGCGCCGACCGTCACAGCGTCGGTCAATTTCCCGGTCCAACCAATGCGGGCGCCTGCGCCCCAGGCGTCATCGTCGCCCTTGTTCGTCAGATGTGCGGCGTCACTCGAGAAATTGAAGGCTGCAAAATTACCCAGACCGTAGGCACGGAAACGCTGGTAACCGACAATCAACGATGCGCCGATCGAGTGGTCGTCGTTGATCTTATAGGCAACCGTCGGAAGCAGCAGGACCTGTGACAGATTCACGCCCAGCGTACCCGTATCCGGCATAGCCCCTACGGGAGCACCTGCCGCCGGCGCCAATGCTGTATCAAAAACATTGGTGTTGTAGCGCGTATTCATGCCGCCATTGGCCACGATGCTGAGACCAGCGGTCATGTCGCCCATGCTGAAGGCGAAGCCGGCGTGCGGGATCGCGAACAGGGTCGCGCCACTGTCGACCTTGCCGCTGTCAGCACCACCGATCATGGTTGCATCCAGACTTGCATCGCGATTCGGATTGAATAGTTCCATGCCGAAATCCACGCGGTTACCGATGAACGAAATACCCGAAGGATTGGTCGCCGGCGCGAGCGAATCCTGCGCGAAGGCGATGCCGGCACCGGCCATGCCGCGGTTCTTGGTGCCGTGACCGATCTTGAAGTAGCCGTTGGTGGCATAGGCCGCCGGGGCGGCGATGGCCGCGGCGACAGCGGCCGCAACCAAGGAATACCTGATGTTGCCTTTCATGAGTCTCATCCCTCCTGGCTAGGATATCGAGTAAATCGTTGTTTTTTCGCAACAACCCTACGGGCCGCGCAACAGAATGACAATGGAGCAACAAACTGTCAATGAAACCTCACTGTGCAAAGCCCATGCCACAGCCTGTCATCGATGCCTTTGTTGCGGAGCAGCAACAGCAACGGCCGATCGCCACGTTTTTTTAACGGTTCTGTGCTTCAATATCCGGGGACGCCTTACAACAACGCCAACCCCGAGGAGTCGCACATGACCGAATACCGTCACCTGTATCTCAAACGCCGGATGTTTGTCGCCACGATCCTTGCCGGTGCGGTCGCCCAGGCCCACGCCGCCGGCTTCGCCCTGATCGAGCAGGGTGTCAGCGGGCTGGGCACGGCCTATGCCGGTGCCGCGGCCAGCGCCGAGGACGCCTCGACGATCTTCTACAATCCCGCGGGGCTGACCTATCTGCACGGCAGCCAGGTCAGCGTCGCGGGGCATCTTGTCAGACCGTCCGCCAAGTTTTCCGGCGGCGCCACCAACGCACTCGGCGCCCCGATCGGCGGCGGTATGGGCGGCGATGCCGGCGACCTCGCCCTGGTGCCCAACCTGTATTACAGCCAGCCGTTACCGAACGGTTTCGTCTTCGGTCTGGGGATCAACGCCCCCTTCGGTCTGAAGACAGAATATGACGCCGACTGGGTGGGTCGTTATCACGCCATCGAGTCCGAGGTGAAGACCGTCAACATCAACCCCGCCATCGCCTACACGGCGGCGCCGAATCTGTCGGTGGGCGTGGGTGTGAGTGCACAGTACATCGAGGCGACGCTGAGTCAGGCCATCGACCAGAACAGCGTCTGTGTTGCCCGTCAGGTCGCGGCCGGTGTTCCCGCAGGCAGCGCTATAGCAGGCTGCGCAGCGGTGACCGGCGATGCCACCGGCACCGTCAAGGGTGACGATTGGAGCTTCGGCTACAATTTCGGGATCATCTACGAGGCCGGCGCGAACACCCGCATAGGTTTCGCGTACCGGTCGAAGATCAAACAGCAACTGGAGGGTGATGCCTCCTTCGCGAATGCCCATCCGGCCTTCACGACGCAGAACGTCTTCGTACCGACCTCGGTCACGGCCGACGTCGCCCTGCCGGAAACCACCTCTCTGAGTCTCTACCACGCCATCCATCCGAACGTGGCACTGCTGGCGGACGTATCCTGGACCCGCTGGAGCCGTTTTGACGAGCTGCGCATCGACTACGCCTCCGCACAGCCCGACAGCGTCACCCCGGAGAATTGGGACAACAGCCTGCGTTACTCTCTCGGCGTGAACTACCGTTACAACAGCGCCTGGCTGTTGCGCGCCGGCATTGCCTATGACGAGGAACCCATCCCCGATGCCCGGCATCGCACGCCGCGTATCCCCGGCAATGACCGCACCTGGCTGGCGTTCGGTGCGAACTATCGGTATTCGCCGGCACTATCCGTCGATGTCGGCTACGCCCATCTGTTCGTGGACGACACACCGATCGACGTCTCCACAACCACGGCCGGCGCGCTCGTCGGGACGTATGACGCGGATGTGAACATCTTCAGTGCCCAGGCGAACTGGACATTCTGAGAGACAAGCCCGCTGCCCGGCGTCGGGCGGGCGATGCATAAAAAAACCGCCCGGCTTCACGCCGGGCGGTTTTTTAAAATCCCTACTACCTCGAACCGCCACCGGCACAAGGCCGGGACTTCGTCCAGGTATCAGGTCTGCGAAGTCCCGACCTCTCAGGCCTTCTTGATCAGGAAGTGATATTTGCCACTCTCTTCCTTCGACTCCAGCAGGGCATTGCCCGTCTGCTTGGCGAATGCCTCGAAGTCCTTAACGGAACCCGGGTCGGTCGCGATGATGTGCAGAACCTTGCCGCTGGTGAGGCCGCCGAGCGCCTTCTTCGCACGCAGGATGGGCAGCGGGCAGTTCAGGCCGGATGCATCCAGCTCCTCGTCGAAATTAGCCATGTATGAGACTCCTCTTTAAAGAATTACTGAAGTGAGTTTTCGTGGGCAACGCTATACCCGGGTTCGGCGACACAGGATCGTAAAAAGTATTGCATTTATATGCCAACTATCCGTCAAACGCAACCTGAGCACGATGACCGCCCTTGATTCGCCGGGCCTCAGGCGCAGGCGTTGCCGGCTTGCGGCAAGACCAGCGGCAACCCCTGTCGGGCCCAATCCAGCAGCCCGCCGCGCAGGTTGATGAACTGGCGTTCGCCACCGCGCGCCGCCAGGAACGCACAGGCCTGTGCAGAGCGGGCTCCCGACCGACAGCATACGACCATCGGCCGCTCATCCTGCAACCATTCATCGGCCCGCAGCGGTACGAGGTGGAGAGGGACCCGTTCGGCGCCCGCGATGATTCCTTGAGCGGTTTCCTGCGGTGTCCGCACATCGACCAGTTGCAGACTGTCCGGCGCTTCCCGCAGGATCCTGGCCAACTCTTGGCTGTCGATTTCCGGCACTCCGAACATGCGCACTCCCCCGAATCGGAACAGACATATTAGCACACACTAATATATGCTGCCTGCGATCGCCACAACCCGGCGACCCGCGACTAGCGCCCGGGATCCGCGCCCGGCGCAGGACTCTACTCCGGTGGCGGAGGAACAATCAACCGCGTATCGTGGTCTACTGATGCAACGTCATCTGTCGTGGAGAGCCCTGCCTGACCTCTATGTCCCCATTTCTGCGTCTGCTGCTGCTGGCCTCGTTGTGCCTACCGCCGACCTATCCCAGTTTTGCCGTGGATCTACCCAACATCGGCGACCCCGCCGAACGCCTGATCACGCCTGAACAGGAACACCAGCTCGGGGAGGCCTTCATGCGCCGGCTGCGGCAGAGCGTACCGTTCGTCGACGACCCCGAACTCAACGCCTACCTCGACAGCCTTGGCAGTACCCTGGTCGCCAGCAGCGACGACCCTGGACAACGCTTCACCTTTTTCATAGTGAAAGATGACGCCATCAATGCCTTCGCGGCCCCGGGCGGCTTCATCGGCACGCACAGCGCCCTGTTCCTGGCAGCACGCAACGAGAGCGAACTGGCCGGCGTGCTGGCACACGAAATCGCGCACGTCACCCAGAAGCATTTGGTCCGCGCCTACGATTCGGCGAGTCGTCTCAGCCTGCCCACGGCCGCGGCGCTGCTTGCCGCCATCCTGATCGGCACCCAGAACAGCGAGGCCGGCCAGGCCGCGATCATGTCGGTGCAGGCCGGCTCGATCCAGCAGCAGATCAACTTCACCCGCGCGAACGAAAAGGAGGCCGACCGTATCGGCATGCAAACCCTGTCGCGCTCCGAATTCGACCCCATGGGCATGCCGGGGTTCTTCGAGCGCCTCTACCAGAGCACCCGCTATTACGGCGATCGGCTACCGCCCTTCCTCAGCACCCATCCGGTCACCACCGACCGGATCGCCGAAGCCACCGCGCGCGCCGAGCAGGAGCGGCCCCACAAGGTGCGCGACAGCCTGAACTTCTATCTCGCCCAGGCCAAGCTGCGCGTGCTGACGGCGAAGGATCCCAAGCAGGCCCTGAATTATTTCTCGCAATCCCGCACAGATCCGCCGATGCCGGACGCGGCGCGCCTCTATGGCCGGGGCCTTGCCCTGGCAGCCACGGGCCACTATGCGGAGGCTCAGCAAGCCCTGGAACAACTGGCGAAGACAGATCCTGACCGTATCGCCTATCAGCTTGCCCTGGCGGGGATCGATGAGGATGCTGACCGCAACGATGCCGCGCTGACCCGCTACCGGGGCCTGCTCACCCTCTATCCCGGCAACCCGGTGATTGTCCAGGGCTACGCCCATGCACTCCTCGACAACCGCCATTTCGCGGAGGCCCAGCGGGTACTGGAGGACTTCCGGCGCGACCAGGCGCTGCCCCAACCCGGGCTCTATGAGCTGCTGGCGAAGGCCAGCACCGGCATGGGACATCCCGTTGATGCGCATGAGGCCATGGCGGAATACTATTACCTGAATGGTCAGACCCATGCGGCCGTCGAACAGTTGACGCTGGCGACCAAGCTTCCAGGCCAGAATTTCTACCAGGCCTCACGAATCGACTCGCGGCTGCAGGAACTCAAGGCCATCGCCCTGGAAGAGAAAAAAAACCAGCACTGAACGACCCTGGCACAAGGAATATATCCATCGACCATGCCGTCTAACTGTCGACGACGCGTCGGAGACTACTCCCCAGTGCAACACATAAATGCAGTGTCTATTAGTATGTTAGCTGACCCTGAGGCAGACCGGAGACAGCCTGTGGGTTTTGACTCGCCGGGATCACGGCGCTATAGTCCGAGCGTATGCCGCGCAGTACGAAATCTCTATTATATAACGATGCCGGCAAGTCCCAGACGGCTCATCGGTCATAAATCAAACCTTCACAACCACTACACCCACTGAGGAGGCAACGATGCGGCAATCCCCGAGCATCCTTTCAACCGCCGCTTCCTTGGCAGCACTGCTCGGGGGCCTGGCACTGGGCCCCTCCGCAGCAGTCGCCGCCGAAGCAGCCGCGGCATCCGTCGTAGAGCAGGGCAAGCAGATCGCATTCGACCGCAGGAAGGGCAATTGCCTGTCCTGCCATCACGTCGATGGGGGCGAACTGCCCGGCAACATCGGGCCGCCGCTCGTGGCCATGCAGGCGCGCTTCCCGGACAAGGCCAAACTCCGTGCCCAGATCTGGGATTCGACCAAGGCCAACCCCAATAGCATGATGCCGCCCTTCGGGCGCCACAAGATACTGACCGACGCCGAGATCGACAAAGTCGTCGACTACATCTACACCCTTTAGCCCCAGGCACCACGGCAACGACTAGGAGAAGCAGCAGTGACGAACATGAAACGTAGGACCCTTCTTAAAGGAACCCTGGCCGCCAGTGCCGTGGGTATGGCGATCGGTACCGGTCTGCTCACCCCGCGGGCCGTGCTGGCTGCGTGGCCCAAAGACGCCTTCGAGGCCAAGAGCGTAGACGCTGCGGTGACAGACCTGTTCGGCAGTTCGCAACTCACAGGCAGCGACAAGATCAAGATCAAGGTGCCGGATATCGCCGAAAACGGCTCCGTGGTACCGGTCTCAGTCGAAACCGATATGGACGGTGTCGAGTCGATCAGCATCCTCGCCGAGAAGAACGCTTCACCGCTGACCTCCTCGTACACCCTGGGTGCCGGCACCGAGCCCTTCATCGCCACCCGCATCAAGCTGGGCGCGACCTCGAGCGTGATCGCCGTGGTCAAGGCCGGCGGCAAGCTCTACAGCACCGGTAAAGAGGTCAAGGTCACGATCGGTGGTTGCGGCGGCTGAGGACGCCCGATCCGTTCCTGACACTCACACGATTACGCAAAAGGAAGCAATACAATGGCAAACACGATTAAGGTTCGCGCTAAGCTGGCCGGCGATGTAACCACGGTCAAGGCCCTGGTCAGCCACCCGATGGACACCGGTCTTGTGAAGGACAAGAAGACGGGCAAGGCCATCCCTGCACATTTCATCCAGGAAGTGGTCTGCGAGCATAACGGCAATACCGTTCTGACCGCACTGTGGGGCGTCGCCATCTCCAAAAACCCCTACCTGTCCTTCCGGTTCAAGGGCGCCAAGACCGGTGACAAGCTGACCCTGCGCTGGGTCGATAACACCGGCGAAAGCGACTCGCAGGAAACCGTCATCGACTGAAAAACGAGCAGATCGCGCCGCCAGGCGCGCTCTGACCACCCCACCCGAGGAGACAACGTCAATGAGAAAACTCCTGAGCATCCTGGCGGCCCTGGGGATTGCAGCGTCCCTGCCATACACGGTCAATGCCAGCCCGGAGCAGGACCTGAAGGACTTCCACGCCTACTTCAAGAAGCGCTTCCCCAACGTGCCGCTTGAGGAGTATGCCAACGGCGTCTACGCCATCGATGCCGAATCCCGGGCACAGTGGGAGTCCATCGAGGACTTCCCTCCCTACGAGCTCAACATCGACAACGGTAAGAAGCTGTTCGAGACACCCTTCAAGAACGGTAAGACCTATGCGAGTTGTTTCCCGAACGGTGGCATCGGCATCCGCCAGAACTACCCGCTGTTCGATGCTGCCACCGGCGAGCTGGTCACGCTGGAGGGCGCCATCAATGCCTGCCGTGAGGCCAACGGTGAAAAGCCCTATGGGTGGAAGAAGGGCCCTATCGCTGACGTCTCCGCCTACATGGCCTACACCTCACGCGGCAACGAGATGAACATCGTGGTCCCCAACGATCCCCGCGCACTGGCCAACTATGAGCGGGGCAAGCAGCACTTCTATGCCAAACGTGGCCAGCTCAACATGGCCTGTGCGGACTGCCATGTCACCAATGCCGGCAACTACGTCCGTGCCGACCTGCTGAGCCCGGCGATGGGCCATGTCACGCACTTCCCGGTCTACCGCTCCAACTGGGGCGAACTGGGAACCCTGCACCGCCGTTATGGCGGCTGCAACGAGCAAGTGCGGGCGAAGTCGTACCCCGCGCAGAGCGCGGAGTACAAGGCCCTCGAGTATTTCGAGTCCTACATGAGTAACGGTATCTCCGTCAACGGCCCGGGCTCCCGCAAGTAAGCACGATCCGTCGTGAACCCGGCCTGGGCCGACCAGGCCGGGTTCCTTCGTCCTCAGAGCCAAGGCCCATTGGCGAGGCCATCCGGCGGCCGAACACCGTCCCTCCGTAGTCCCCGCCCTTCTGGAGAGCAGCAATGACCATTTCACGGCGTGAATTTCTACAGATGCTGGCGATCGCCGGTGCCGCGGGCGTCAATCTGTCCGGGTGCGACTCCGGCTCCGAGAAGGCCTCCGGTGGCATTAAACCCGCCAAGGGGCCGAGCGATCTGTACGAACTGCCATCGTTCGGCAACGTGTCCGTACTCCACTACACCGACTGCCACGCGCAGCTCCTGCCGGTGTATTTCCGCGAACCGAATATCAATCTCGGCGTCGGCGGCATGGCCGGCCAACCGCCACACCTGGTCGGCGAGGCCTTTCTGAAGCACTACGGTATCCAGCCCGGCACGCTCGAGGCGCACGCCTTCACCTACCTCGATTTCGTCACGGCGGCGCGCGAGTTCGGCAAGGTCGGCGGCTTCGCCCATCTCGCGACCTTGATCAAGCGCATCCGCGCCCAGCGCCCCGGTGCCCTGCTGCTGGATGGTGGCGACACCTGGCAGGGTTCCGCCACATCGCTGTGGACCAACGCCCAGGACATGGTCGACGCCCAGCTCCTGCTGGGCGTGGACATCATGACGCCGCACTGGGAAATGACCTACGGCGCCGAACGCGTGCGCGAGATCATCGACAAGGACTTCAAGGACCGCATCGAATTCCTCGCCCAGAACGTGCTCGACAACGAATGGGGCGAACAGGTCTTCAAACCCTACGTAATCCGTGAGATCAATGGCGTGCCCACCGCCGTCATCGGGCAGGCCTTCCCCTACACGCCCATCGCGAATCCGCGCTACATGATCCCCGACTGGAGCTTCGGCATCCGTGACGAACGCATGCAGGAGATGGTCGACAAGGCCCGCAAGGAAGGTGCCCAGGTAGTGATCGTGCTGTCACACAACGGCATGGATGTGGACCTCAAGATGGCCAGCCGCGTCAGCGGTATCGACGCCATCATGGGTGGTCACACCCACGACGCCGTACCCGCACCGGCCGTGGTCTCGAATCCCGGTGGCAAGACGCTGGTCACCAACGCCGGCTCCAACAGCAAGTTCCTCTCGGTCCTCGACCTCGACGTCAAAAACGGCCGGGTCAGCGACTACCGGTATCGACTGCTGCCGGTGTTCTCGAACCTGCTGCCGGCGGATGCCGACATGGCCGCCTACATCGACCAGATACGCGCACCCTACAAGGACCAGCTCGACGAACAGCTCGCGACCACCGACGATCTGCTCTACCGCCGTGGTAACTTCAACGGTACCTTCGACCAGCTCATCTGCGACGGCCTGATGGCAGTGACCGGTGCCCAGATCGCCTTCTCGCCCGGTTTCCGCTGGGGCGTGAGCGTGCTGCCGGGCGAGCCCATCACCATGGACCAGCTGATGACCCAGACGGCCATCACCTATCCGAATACGACGCTCAACCCCATGACCGGTGCACGCCTCAAGGAGATCCTGGAGGACGTTGCCGACAACCTGTTCAACCCGGATCCCTACTACCAGCAGGGCGGCGACATGGTACGTGTGGGCGGCCTGCAGTACAGCATCGATCCGACGGCGGAGATGAATCACCGCATCGGTGACCTGCAACTCGACGGTAAGCCCATCGATGCCGACAAGGAGTATCTGGTCGCCGGCTGGGCCAGCGTGCAGGAGACGCCGGCCGGTGACACCGACAGGCCCGTCTGGGACGTGGTGGCGGAGTATCTGCGCGATGTGAAGACCGTCAGCGGCATCCAGCTGAACGAACCACGCATCAAGGGCATGAGCGACAACCCGGGCTACGCGCCGTTGAGCTGACACGGACAGGCCGGACCGGCACAAAAAAGCCCGCAGGTTCGCATGCGGGCTTTTTTGTGGCCTTTCGACACGGCGCCACCCGATGGCGCGGGGTGCAGCAGACGAAATATCGTAAATGGTGTCGTATAACAATCAAGCAGACAAAACATGTCCTCCAATATACCTCGACGCTCGATGGGTGCTCCGGTGGCGTGGCTCGATCGTCGTCCGGGACGATCACTGTGTGCGGAGAGAGCTTGTTCGCCCGCCCTTGCTCCGGGTACCACCGCAGGCTCAGCCGCCACGCCACCTTGCCCCTGACCAGCGTCCTCGGATCCCAAACCCCGGTCTTTCGCTCAACCGTCACGGCACCGTCGATGCCCGCCATTGAATGAGGGAATTACCGGATAACCCTCGTTGCCGCAATCGTTTATGCTCGCGCTGCTTTTTTCCACTACTCTATGAGGATCCTACGAATGACTATTGCCAGTTTGAAACGTTACACAAAACTCGCAGTCGTACTGGGCGCCATGCACTTCGCCAGCGCAGCTTATGCGGCGGATGCGTATCTGGAAATAACACTGAAAGTTGATGACGCAGATCGCGCAAACGCGGCCGCTGTCTACACCAAGTACAAGCAGCCTTTCCTGGACACAATCCCCGGCGCGACCTCCAAAGAGCTGCTGATCCGCACCGACGACGTACAGGTTCTGCACGGTTTCTCTTCCGAGGCCGAGGCGCAGCAGTACCTGACAAGCGAGCTGTTTACCAAGGATGTCGTGGGCGGTCTGAGCCCTTACCTCAAGGCTGACCCAGAAATCCGTATCTACAAATCGATGTAGTCGCGGATCTCCGACGTTGCTGCCGCCTGCCTAACCTGTATCAGATCGCAGCATCGAAGGAGCTGGCAAGCGTGGCCATGGGTACGCCTATGGCCATTTTTTTGCCGATAATCTATAGCGCCAGGTAATTCCCCGGGTATGGAATTGGACTCTAAATGACGCTGCTACTCAAGATGGGGCGACGTCGTCTCTTGCAAAAAGTTAGCTATTTCGAGGCCGGGCGGCCCTTATCATTAATTTAGTTAACTGGGCTTCCGCGCCAACATGGTCGCAAACTGCAATTGTGCGCCGTTGTGCATCGTACCTACGTCTTCATTGTACTTAATCAGCTCCCAGCCCTCATAAGCTTCACGCAACTGCCCTGCGTTTAGGGTAAACGGAAAGCTAACTGGGCATGGGTGCTCTGCAGTGCTCATGGCGCAAACAATGAGGTTATAACCACTGGGCAGAGTACGCTCTTGCATGTCGGCAATCACAGCATCAACACGACCTAGGTCAAGAAACATGAGGGTTACCGTGCAGGCAATAAAGCCATAGTCCACACCGAGGCTCGCATGGTTAATGTCGTACACTTCAGCCTTAATATTGGTCAGCCGCTCTTCATTAATAATGTTTTGCAGCATATCAATGGCACCGGGGTTAGCATCTATCGCCGTAACGTTAAACCCGAGTTGGCCGAGGTACACAGCATTACGCCCATTTGAACAGCCCATGTCTAACGTATTACACGGCGCAATAATTTGGCACGCCTCTATCACTTCACTATGCGCAGGATTCAAGCCGTAACGGCTATTGAGATCAACTGTCATGGTAACCACTTCGTTTTTGAAATGAGAGCGGGCTTCTATGCGGCCTCTCGGTTCCACATAAAATGCCTTGGCGAGAATACTATAACGCCATGAATTATATTATAAATTGGTGGGTCGTGTAGGACTCGAACCTACGACCAAGAGATTAAAAGTCTCCTGCTCTACCACCTGAGCTAACGACCCCCGTGGTTGGAAAGCGGGACATGATACCCGAGCCGGGGTTGCACGAACACCCCGGCCGGCCCGTGCCCCAGCGCGTGAGGGTCAGACTGCCTCGAGCCGGCGCATGCCCTGCGGCAGCAGCCGCAGGTCCACCAGGGCAGTGATCAGCGCCGCCGGGAGGCTCGCCTCGTCTTCGTAGACCATGCGGTAGTACTGCACCTTCATGGTCAGGGCACTGCCCAGGACGATGCCGCCGAAGGCGATGAAGGAGCCGATGGCGAGCACAGAGATGCCGGTGATCCCCTGACCGATGGTGCAGCCCAATGCCAGCACGCCGCCCAGACCCATCAGCAGGGCGCCGATGAAGTGGTTGACGAAGTCGCGCACACTGGCGAACCACTCGAAGCGGAAACCGCGACTGACCAGCGCCCACAGAAACGAACCCAGGAGCACGCCGAACAGCGACATCACACCGAAGGTCAGATAGGTGCTCTTCATGCCCGCGGACACGTAGCCGAGGGTCTGCCCCATGGGATTGACGAAGGTGAACGACTGCGGGCTGAGGGGTCGCGTATCGGCCGGCTTGCCTGCGGGGGAGTCGGCGAGGAAGTCCCACTGCTGGGCGTATTCGCGCGGCGCATACTGCTCGCCATCCAGATCGATGAGTACGTTGCTGGTGAGATACCAGGCGCCCAATACCGCCAGACCGACCACCAGGCCGCCGAGGATATTGTCGAAACGGCCGCGGAAATCGGCCGACTTGAATACGTACACCAGCAACGCCAGACCCAGTACCCCGCCGATGGCGAGGCGCAGCAGCGGGGCGTTCGCGGTGCCGCCGAGCACCGCGCCCAGATCCTGGCTGGTCTTGAGGTTGACCGCCAACGGCCGGATCCAGTCGTAGAACAGCAGGGTGAACAGCGTCTGGTCACTGCCGGGGAAGGGGTTGACCATGAAGTAGGCGACCACGGCGATCACCAGCAGCACCAGCACCGATTTCAGGTTGCCGCCGCCGATGCGGATCAGCGTCTTGTTGGCGCAACCGCTCGCCAGCGTCATGCCAATACCGAAGAGGATGCCGCCGAGAAGATTCTCGGCCCAGATCAACTGGCCCGCGCGATAGGGTGGGAAGGCGTCGCCCGGCGCGACCAGCCCGCTGTATTCGAGGCCGGCCACCCCCAGCATGGCGATGGCGATGGCGAACACCCAGGCGCGAAAACGGCCGGTATCGCCCATATTCACCCAATCCGAGACCGCGCCCATGGTACAGAAGTTGGTCTTGTTGACCACGAAGCCAAGGATCACCGCGATCGCAAAGCTTCCCCAGAGAAAGGCCGATTGGGCCGTGGCGAAATCGTCGAAAACCATGATGTCAGTCCCTCATGCTGGGCACGTCTACGCACCCGTCTCTACCAGAAAGCGCCGGTGGCCGGCCACCGGCACCACACGGACAAGGCCATACCCCCACAGGCGCCTTCAGCATCGGGAATGTACTGTTTCCCCGTGCCTTCCGTGTGTTCCAGTGACTGAAATGTCCTTTTCGGCATGATAAGCCATTACCCGCCGGCCGACTCAATCCGCCACATAGCGGGTGGGATCCGGCACACCGGCGGCGATGAAGCCTGCGGCCCGCAGCCGGCAGGAGTCACAGCACCCGCAGGCCCGGCCCGCAGCATCCGCCGCATAGCAGGACAGCGTCAGACCATAATCCATCCCCAACCCTATCCCGGTACGGATAATCTCGGCCTTGCTCATCCGCATGAGCGGCGCGTGGACGTGAAAGGCGGCACCTTCCACGCCCGCACGTGTGGCTAGATTGGCTAGACGCTCGAAGGCGGCGATATATTCCGGGCGGCAGTCCGGATAGCCGGAGTAGTCCACGGCGTTCACACCGATGAAGAGATCCCGGGCGCCCAGCACCTCTGCCCACCCCAGGGCCAGGGCCAGAAATACCGTGTTGCGCGCCGGCACATAGGTCACGGGGATGCCCTCGGTGGGCGCCTGCGGAACGGCGATAGCCGGATCGGTCAGGGCCGAGCCGCCGATCGTGGCCAGATCGAGGCCGATGATCTTGTGCTCGACCACGCCCAGGGCCGCCGCCACCCGCCGCGCCGCCGCCAGCTCCACACGATGCCGCTGCCCGTAGTCGAGGCTCAGGGCATGACAGGCGAAGCCCTGATCGCGCGCGATGGCGAGTACGGTCGCGGAATCGAGTCCGCCGGAGAGCAGCACAACGGCCTTGGCTTGCATGCGCAGTCCTTCGGGATTGCCGCCGGGATTTCAATCCGCAGCCCGGGTGCGCGGACAGGCCCGCCCGGGCCTGGCGCCGAACCTGTTCAATGGCCACGGAAACACACGGAATGACACGGAAGACGCTACTGCGTTGGGTTTTCGTTCCGTGTATTTCCGTGTGTTTCCGTGGCCATTTGGTCTGTCCGCGCACCCGGGCTGCGACCGGACCGCGCCTCGGCACAGCCCGCGCCTACTATTTCCCGGGGCTATCGCCCCACAGGTATTTGTGCAGCTGGATCTGGAAGCGTACCGGCAGGCGGTCTGCCACGATCCAGTCCGCCAGCTCGCGCGGCGCGAGCCGTCCCTGCACGGGGGAGAACAGGACCTCGCAGATCTCCGGCAGCTCATACTTTTCGAGCTGCCCCCGGGCCCAGTCGTAATCGGCACGGTCGCAGAGCACGAACTTGATCTGGTCGCGGGGATTGAGGTGCTCCAGATTGCAGTAGCGGTTGCGCTCGACCTCGCCGGAGCCGGGTGTCTTGAGGTCCATGACCTTGACGACGCGCGGATCGACGCGCGCCACGTCCAGGGCGCCGCTGGTCTCCAGCGACACCGCATAGCCCGCGTTGCACAGCCGCGTGAGCAACGGCAGACAGGCCTTCTGCGCCAGCGGCTCCCCACCAGTGACGGTGACATGGCGCACGCCGAAGTCCGCCGTGCGCGCCAGGACGTCATCCAGCGACCGCCACTCGCCGCCCTGGAACGCATAGGTGGTGTCGCAATAGCCACAGCGCAGTGGACAGCCGGTCAGGCGGATAAAGACCGTCGGCCAGCCGACACTGCGCGACTCGCCCTGCAGCGACAGGAAGATTTCGGTGATCCGCAGACGCCCCGCCACCGGGGCATCCGCCACCACAGACGCCGTTTCGTTCATATGCGCAGTTTACTACAAGCGTACCGCGCTCCCGAAAGGCCCTGGAATGGCAATAGTCACGAACCTCAAAACCGGATTTTTACCACAAAGGACACGAAGGACACGAAGGAAATCAAAATCGTCTTGGCCGCAAAACCCAAAACCAGAACTTTTACCACGAAGGACACGAAGGACACGAAGGAAACCAAAATCGTATTGGCCGCAAAACCCCGTAATTCACAAAAAAAACCAAAAAGTCAGCACCCACCCTTATCGGCCTTCGTGGGTTTCGTGGCAATAAGATTTCCTTCGTGTCCTTCGTGTCCTTCGTGGTAAAAGTCCGGCTTTGAGGTTCGCGACCAATAACGCCTACCGCCCCTCGCGGGTCATACGCTGCAAGCGTTCGCCGGCCAGCCGCGCGGCGGTGCTGTCGGGATATTGCTGCACCAGCGCCTCGAGCACGGCACGCGCCTCTTTCCAGTTGCCCTGTTCGTAGTGGATGTAGCCGATCTTGAGCTGCGCGTCCGGGACCTTGGGGCTGTCGGGGAAAGCCGTAATCAGCGTATTGAACTCGTCCAGGCTGGGCTGGAACTGCCGGGTGACGTAATAGGTTTCGGCCAGCCAGTACTGCGCATTGCCCGCATAGCGACCGTTCGGATAGGTGGCCAGGAACTGCCGATAGGCCTCCGCCGCCTCGGCATAGCGGCCTTCGCGCAGGATGGTGAGGGCCTCGTCGTAGGCCTTCCCCTCGGCCGCGGGGTCATCGGCAACGGCGGCTGCCGGCGCAGGCGCGGTCGGCATGCCCGGAGGCGCCGGGGCCACATCATTCAATGCAGGCGGTGGAGCGGCGGGCATGCCGGGGACCACGGTCGGATCGGTGGACACACCCGGGCGACCGGCCTCCAGCTGCTGCAGTCGCCGGTCGATGTCCACGTACAGGTCGCGCTGGCGCTGCCGCAGCTGCTCCAGCGTATGGCCCTGCACCTCGACATCACCACGCAGCTGCTGGAGATCGCGCTGCAATCGCTGCACCTGTGCGAGCAGGTCCACCAGCCCCTGGCTCTGCAGCAGGCCCTCGAGCCGCTCGACCCGACTCTCCAGGCTGGGCTCGCGCGCAGCGGGCACCGCCGCGCTGCCCAGCGCCGCGGCGAGCAACACCACTGCCCGGGTCGCGTGACGGACCCTCATCTCACTGCCCCTGATAGATCAGCTCGACGCGTCGGTTCTGGGACCACGCCGATTCATCATGACCGTCGACCGCCGGCTTCTCCTCGCCGTAGCTGACGGTGCTGATCTGCTGCGCACTCACGCCCTGCAATTCCAGCATGCTACGCACAGCCTGCGCGCGGCGGTCGCCCAGACCGATGTTGTACTCGCGTGAGCCGCGCTCATCGGCATGGCCCTCGAGCACCACGTGCACGGTCGGGTTCTGAGCCAGGTACGCGGCGTGATTGGACACCAGCTCGCGGTCGGCGCCACGCACTTCACTGCTGTCGAACTCGAAGTAGATGACGCGCTGATACAGCGGGCTGGCGGGATCGTCGATGGACATACCCTGGAACATGCCACCGGTGCCGTAGCCTTCACTCACGGCGCCTTCCTGGGTCGCCCCCATGCCACGGTCGTCGATCGCGACATCACCGTCGGCCTTCTTGCCCATGCTGCTGCAGCCGCTGACGAGTGCCACGACACAGGCCAGCAATACCGGTTTCCACATTGCGTACATAACACTCTCCTCAGATCGTTGATGGTCAAAATCCATATTCCAGATGCCAGGTGCCAGAACCGGGGTTCGCACTGGCACCTGCTTGCCGCGACGCTGGCAGCTGGAACCTAACGCGGCAGGAACGGCGACCAGGCGGGCTCCCGTACGTCACCTTCCTGGAATCTCAGCCGCTGGCCGAAGCGGCCATCGACCGAACTGGCCGCCAGCACGCCGCGATTACCCGATTCGCTCGCATACAGGACCATGCGACCATTGGGCGCGAAGCTCGGCGACTCATCCAGACTGCCCTCGCTGATCACCTGCAGCAGCCGGCGATTCAGGTCCAGTACGGCGACGCGGAACCGTCCGCCGGTATCGCGGTGCACGAAGGTCAGGCGCTGGCCGTCGGCCGAGACATCGGCGCTGGCGTTATAGTTACCCTCGAAGGTGAGCCGCTTGGGCGCACCGCCGCTGACGGCCACCTGATAGAGTTGCGGGCCGCCACCGCGGTCGGAGGTGAAGACGAGACTGTTCCCGTCCGGCATCCATACCGGCTCGGTGTCGATGGCCGGTGACTGGGTGATACGCCGCAGGTTGCCGTCCGCCAGGCGCAGCACGTAGAGCTCCGGGTTGCCGTCGCGCGACAGTGTCAGCGCCAACCGCGACCCATCCGGCGACCAGGCGGGCGCACCATTGATGCCGGCGAAGGCCGCCACCTGCGAACGCGTGCCGGTGCGCATGTCCTGCACATAGATCTCTGCACGGCGTTTCTCGAACGACACGTAGGCGATGCGTTGTGCGTCCGGCGACCAGGTCGGTGACATGATCGGCTCCTTGGAACGCACGATGGTCTGCGGCCCGTAGCCATCGGAATCGGCGACCTGCAGCTCGTACTGCTTCGCGTCACCGGCACGCTTGACAGTCACATAGGCGATGCGCGTGTTGAACGCACCGCGCTCGCCGGTCAGCGCCTCGTAGACCAGGTCAGCGATATAGTGCGCGGCGCGGCGCAGTTGGGTGCGGCTCGCCGGCACGCTGTAGGCGGTCACCTGCCGGCCACGCAGGACGTCGAGCACCTGGAACTGGATGGTGTACTGGTCGGCACCGGCCGGTTCGATATGCCCGATGACGAGATTGTCGACGCCCAGCAGCCGCCAGTCGCGGTAGTTCACCTGGGCCGCCTGGGTCGGACGCGACAGCATATCGGCCGGGGCCAGCGGGGCGAACCGGCCACTGCGCTGCAGATCCGCGGCGACGATGGCACCGATGTCCTCCGGCAGGGCCTGCGGGCCGGCCCAGCCGAAGGGCACTACGGCGATCGGCAGGGCGCCCTCGACACCTTCGCTGATCTCGATGGTCAGGGCGGCCTGCGCCGCCGTCCCGAAACCCCACAGGGCCAGCGCCACGATCAGGTCACGTAGAATTCTTGGCATCATCCTCAATCCTTGCTCTATCACCTGGGCACAAATACGAAGCGCAGCGTCCGGAAGCTTTCGAACAGCGCCGGGTCGGGCGGCAGTGGCAGAGGTGCGGCGCGGTACACCGCATCCTCCACCGACCGGTCGAACACCGGATCGCCGCTGCTCTGCACGATCTGCACCCGCGCGACGTCGCCACCCGGAATCAACTGTACCTGCACCGTGCAGGAAAGGCCCTGCCAATTCAGCGGCTGGCGCCAGTTGCGCCTGACCTGTGCCTGGATGGCGCCGACATACTGATTTACCAAACGCTGATTGGCCTCTGCGCGTGCCGCGTCCCGCGCCGCGCGTTCCGCTGCCAACTGTTCCTGCAGGGCCTTCTCCGCAGCCTTGCGCTCCGCCTCGGCCTTGGCCTTGGCCTCTGCTTCCGCTTTGGCCGCTGCCTCCGCCTTGGCCTTGGCTTCTGCCTCCGCTTTGGCCTTGGCCTTCGCCGCGGCAGCCGCCTGCGCCTCAGCCTCGACCCGGCGTTTGGTCTCTTCCTCCGCCTTGCGCCTGGCCTCGACCTCCATCTTACGTTTGGCCTCCAATTCCGCCAAACGCTTCTCTTCGGCCTGCTGCTTGCGTGCCAGCTCTTCCTGCTGCCGCTGCGCCTCGACCGTCTTCTGCTGCTCCAGCTTGCGCTGGGCCTCCTGTTCCTTGAGCCGCTGCGCCTCGGCCTCCTGCCTCGTCTTCAATTCCTGCAGGCGCTGCTGCTCGCGCTCGCGGCTGGCCTCCGCCTGCCTGGTCTGTGCCTCGATCTGGTGCAGGCGCTCGGCCGCCTCGCGCTCCTTCTTCGTCTCAGCCTGCTGGAGGCGCTCCAACTCGGCCTCGAGCTTGGATTCGTCGACGACGATTGCCTGCACCGGTTGCGACTGCTGTGGACCGCCGGCCGGCTCGAGGGTCCAGTCCAGGCTGAAAATGAGCATGCCGATCAGCGCCAGATGCACCAGCACAGCGTACAGGAAGGCACGGGGGTGATCCTTGACGACCTGAAACATGGATCAGCGCCCACGCCTGGGCATCGTACCCTCGGTGACCAGGCCGACATTGGGCGCGCCCGCCTGCTGCAGCAGCACCATGGCGCGCACCACCGTGCCATAGTCGACGCTACGGTCGCCACGTACCAGCACCGGCGTCGTCGGCTTGCGGCGCAGCACCGCTGCCGTGCGCTGCACGATGGTCTCTTCGTCGAGCGCCGTCTTGGGGTCGCCCCCCACGTTCAGGTAATAATTACCCTCAGCGTCCACACTCAGTTCCAGCGGCTCGCCCTGATCGGGCGGCAGCGGCGTGGCGCTCGCCTGCGGCAGCTCCACCTGGACGCCCTGCTGCAACAACGGCGCCGTCACCATGAAGATCACCAGCATGACCAGCATCACGTCGATGTAGGGCACGACGTTGATCTCGGCCATGGGGCGTTTGCGGATGCGTTGTCTGGCCATGTCTTCAGGCGCCCCAGTCTGGCACGATGGCACCGCCCACGCCTGCGACGGGCACCTCAGATTCGGCGCTGGCGGGTGCGAGCGGCACCATCAGTTGTGTACCTGGCGCATCAGGATGGAGGAAAACTCCTCCAGAAAGTTGTCGTAGCGGTTGATCAGGCGCTCGACATCGTTCGAGTAGCGGTTGTAGGCGACCACCGCCGGGATGGCCGCGAACAGACCCATGGCGGTCGCCACCAGCGCCTCGGCGATACCCGGCGCCACCATGGCCAGGGTCGCCTGCTGCACATTGCCGAGGGCGCGGAACGAATTCATGATACCCCATACCGTACCGAACAGGCCCACGTAGGGACTGGTCGAGCCGACCGTCGCCAGAAACGACAGGTTCATCTCCAACCGATCGATCTCGCGCGACAGGGCCACCCGCATGCAGCGCTGTACGCCCTCGATCAGTGCCTGGGAGTCATTGCCGGACTGCTTGCGCAGACGGGCGAATTCCTTGAAGCCGGCCTCGAAGATATCGGCCATACCGCGCGCCTCATCGGGCGCCTCGGACACCTCCTTGTACAGTGTCCCCAGGTCGCCGCCCGACCAGAAGCGCTTCTCAAAGGTGTTGGCCCCCTCGAGGGCATCGCCCAGGGCACGCCATTTATGGAAGATCATGGTCCAGGAAATGACCGATATGATGGCCAGCAGTGCCATGACCACCTGCACCACCGCACTTGCACCGGTGATCAGATGCAGGATGGACATATCAGTCGACATCGACGATCTCCTTCAGCAGCTCTTTCGGGATGGCCCGGGGACGGAAGACGGCGCTGTCCAGACAGGCAATCTGGATACGGCCTTCACACAACAGCTCGTCGCCACGCAGCACGGTCTGGGCGAAGCGCAGGCTGACGCGACGGCGCTCGATGACGCGTGCCGTGACCTCCAGGGCGTCGTTGAAGCGTGCGGGACGCTTGAAACGCAGCTCGGCCTCGGTCACGGCAAAGATGATCCCCTGCTCGCGGACCAGGCGGTCCTGCTCGACCCCCAGGCTGCGCAGCCACTCGGTACGGGCCCGCTCCATGAAACGGAGGTAGTTGGCGTAGTAGACCACGCCGCCAGCGTCGGTATCCTCATAGTAGACACGCACCGGCCAGCGGAATCCTCGCATCCTGCCTGTTCTCCCCGCCTGTCCCCATCGATGCCGCAGCCCAGCGGGTGCCGTGCCCCGCGATTCAGTGGCATAGCTTACCGGCGCGCGCGCAGCCTATCCAGCAAGGACAGGAACTCACGGTGATCGATGCGCCAATCGTGGTCCCGATCCGCCGTCCTGACCGCCTGCGCCCATTCCGGGTGCAGCTGCAGCTCGCGGCTGTCCAGATAGCCGTCCCGGTCCTTGTCGAGAGACAAGAACCAGCGGGTGGGAGTTCCGGCATCGGGGTACAGGGGGTCGGCGACCAGGCCCTGCCAGGGCATCCACAGCAGGACGGGGAGCACTACGGGGAGCACTCGCAACATACGTTTCGGGAAAGATCCAGCAAAAGATGATCGTCCCCGGCAGCGCCGGGACACCCGGGGAGTCGCGCACAAAAACCAGCTCCCCGCGGGCGCGAGTATATACGCCTATTTTTCGACGGCGTCAAACAGCGACGGGCTGTCGGGGTCGCTCGAGCGTACCGGCGGCTGCAGGCCGAAGTGCAGATAGGCCTTGCGGGTGGCCATGCGTCCGCGCGCGGTACGCATCAGGAAGCCCTGTTGAATGAGGTACGGCTCCAGCACATCCTCGATGGTGCCGCGCTCCTCGCCGATCGCTGCGGCGATACTGTCGACGCCGACCGGCCCGCCGTCGAACTTGTCGATGACCGTCGTCAGCAGGGTGCGGTCCATGGTGTCGAAACCGTGGCTGTCGACACTGAGCAGATCCATCGCCTGATGCGCGATGTCGGCGTCGATGTAGCCGCTGCCCTTGACCTGGGCGTAGTCACGCACCCGCCGCAGCAAGCGGTTGGCAATCCGCGGGGTGCCGCGCGAACGCTTGGCGAGCTCCTGCGCGCCTTCCGGCGTCGTCGCCACGCCCAGGATGCCCGCCGAGCGCAGCAGGATGCTGGCCAGATCCGCCTGGTTGTAGAACTCGAGACGCTGCACGATGCCGAAGCGATCACGCAGGGGTGAGGTGAGCAGGCCCGCGCGGGTGGTGGCGCCGATCAGGGTGAACGGCGGCAGGTCGAGCTTGATGGAGCGCGCCGCCGGCCCCTCGCCGATCATGATGTCGAGCTGGTAGTCCTCCATCGCCGGATAGAGGATCTCCTCCACCACCGGGCTGAGCCGGTGGATCTCGTCGACGAACAGCACGTCGTGCGGTTCCAGGTTGGTCAGCATGGCTGCCAGGTCGCCGGGCTTCTCCAGCACCGGCCCGGAGGTGTGGCGCAGATTGACGTTCAGCTCGTTGGCAACGATGTGCGCCAGCGTCGTCTTGCCCAGGCCGGGCGGCCCGAAGATGAGCACGTGATCCAGCGCCTCACCACGGGCCCGCGCCGCGCCGATGAAGATCTCCATCTGGGCGCACACCTGTGGCTGGCCGACGTAATCGGCGAGCAGCTTCGGCCGGATGGCGCGATCGATGCGCTCCTCGTCGGTGGAGGCGGCATGGGGGTCGATCAGGCGGTCGGTGGTCATGCGGGGAAGATACCCGATAGGCGGCCGGAAGCGAACCCTGTCCATGCGCCGATACCGGCGACGCAGCAGAGGTTTTCGTAGGGTGCGTCGGCGCAGCGACGCACCAGGATCTCCGCCGTGCGCCACGTCCAGGCTGCGCCTCGACGCCCCCTACGCCTACGACTATCGCCTCCCCGTAAGGAGCAGCGGGTTATTTCGCGGCCGCCTGCAGCGCGCGGCGGATGATCTCCTCCACACCCAGCCCCTTGGCCTCGACGCCGCGGACCATGCGCGCGGCATCGGGTGGCTTGTAGCCGAGTGCGATCAGGGCGCGGACCGCCTCCTCCACCGGGTTGACCGGGCCGCTGTCGATGGCCGTCGGCAGCCCCGTAACGCCGCCCATCCCCTTGTCCAAGCGGTCGCGCAACTCCACCACCAGGCGCTCGGCGGTCTTCTTGCCGACGCCGGGCACACGGATCAGTGCGGCGGTATCGTTGTCCTGGATGCAACGCACGAAGGTGTCGGCGCTCATGCCCGACAGGATCGCCAGCGCCATGCGTGGCCCGACGCCGCTGACCTTGATCAGAGAGCGGAACAGCGCCCGGTCGGACAGGCGCAGGAAACCGAACAGCGTGTGCGCATCCTCGCGCACCACCAGATGGGTATGCAGGGTGACCTCGGCGCCGGTCTCGGGCAGATCGTAGAACGTGGTCATGGGCGCCTCGATCTCGTAGCCCACACCGTTGACGTCAATGAGCAGCACCGGGGGGTGTTTTACGACCAGCCGGCCACACAGAAAACCGATCACCGGAAACGCCCGCCGCGCGCGGCGCGCGCACCGGGGATCCTGCTCAGTGTCTGGCGCATGTGGCTGTGGCACAACGCGATGGCGAGGGCATCGGCCTGGTCGGGCTGGAGCTGCGTGGTGAGTTTCAGCAGCACGCGCACCATGTGTTGGATCTGCTCTTTGGTGGCGCCACCCTTGCCGACGATGGCCTGTTTGACCTCACTCGGGCTGTATTCGGCGATGGTGGGCACCGTACCCACGGCAGCACAGATGGCCGCACCGCGCGCTTGACCGAGTTTGAGCGCCGAATCGGCATTGCGCGCCATGAATACCCGTTCGATGGCGAGTTCCTGTGGCCGCCATTCCGCGACCAGCGCCTGCACTGCTGAGAAGATCACACCGAGTTTTTCCGGCAGCGCCGCGCCGTCGACCTTGATGTGACCGCTATGCAGGTGGCGGCAACACGGCCCATCGACATCGATGATGCCGAAACCGGTAATCTGGGAGCCGGGGTCGATGCCGAGGATGCGCATAAAATCAGGTGCTAGGTTCTAGGGTCTAGGGATCGTAGCATGAGCCGGATACCGACGGTGATTTTCCCCGGCCCTGACTTCTAGAACCTAGTGAGTGTCGGGTGCGTCGGCGCAAGCGACGTGCCGCGGATATGCGGGTCCGGTGCGTCAGGCTGCGCCTCGACGCACCCTACAGCTGCACGTCACAGCTGCGCTAGTATGTCCTCGGCGATGTCCGCGTTGGAGTAGACCTGCTGGACGTCGTCCAGATCCTCCAGTGCATCCAGCAGCTTGACCATGGAGGTGGCGGCCTCGATGTCCAGCACGGCGCTGGTGCTGGGGCGCATGGTCACCTCGGCCTGCTCGGGCGGAAGCCCGGCGGCGATCATGACCTCCTTGACCTGACCGAACTCGGCCGGATCGGTGAGCACATCGACGGAGTCATCGTCGTTGCTGACGACATCCTGGGCGCCGGCCTCCAGCGCCGCCTCCATGATCTGATCCTCATCGCTGCCGGCCGGGTAACTCAGTACGCCGTGCGGAGTGAACAGGTAGGCCACCGAGCCATCGGTGCCGAGGTTGCCGCCGTGCTTGGCGAAGGCATGGCGTACCTCCGAGGCGGTCCGGTTGCGGTTGTCGGTCATGCAGTCGACCATGACCGCGGCACCGCCGGGGCCGTACCCCTCGTAGCGGATCTCCTCGTAGTTCTCACCCTCCTGCGCCCCGGCACCGCGTTTGATGGCACGCTCGATGGTGTCCTTGGTCATGTTGGCGCCCAGCGCCCTGTCCACCGCCAGACGCAAGCGCGGATTGGCGGCGGGATCTGGATCGCCGCTGCGTGCGGCGGTGGTGATCTCACGGATCAGTTTGGTGAAGATCTTGCCACGCTTGGCATCCTGGGCGTTCTTGCGGTGCTGGATATTCGCCCATTTGCTGTGACCTGCCATGACTGCCTCATTCGGTGTTCGGAACGGGCTGATTCTAGCACCGGAACAAGTTGAACCGCCAAAGCGCCACAAAAGACACGAGACGAACCGCCAAGACGCCGAGGTCGCCAAGAAAGACGGGATGAACCGCCAAGGCGCCAAGACGCCAAGAATGATCAAGTCGTACACTGGGGTTGAACCACGAACCAGCAGCCAAGATCGTTCGCTACTGTGTCCAGAATCAACACAAAACCTAAAGAAAGTATTTTCTTGGCGTCTTGGCGCCTTGGCGGTTGAAAAAGATTTTCTTGGCGTTCTTGGCGTCTTGGCGGTTCAAAAAGATTTTCCTAGGCACCTTGACGGTGCACTAGTCGCTCCGAGCGGCCGGTATACAGGCCAGGATGGCGTCGCGATTGGTATGGGAGCTCGCGAGCACCAGCGCCTCGCTGTGGGCGACCCAGCGGTAGTCCAGGTGTTCACGGGGATCGATCCGGACGGCTGCCCGGGCGGGCAACTCCAGGCTGAAGACATGCTCGATATTGTGCGTGACGTCCGCCGCATAGCGGCCCCGCCAGGCCGGCAGGAGGGGGAAACGGTGGGTGATGTGGCAGTCGATCAGCGCCGCATCGGCGGCCAGACCGGTCTCTTCGAGCAATTCGCGCCGCGCCGCCTGCCCCGGCGTCTCATCCCACTCCAGGCTGCCGGTCACCGACTGCCAGAAATCGTCCGGCGTACGTCGGCGCAGCAGCAGCACCTCGCTGGCGGCGGTGTAGACCAGCACCAGGACAGATTCGGGCCGCTTGAAACCGTGCGATGTCATTCGATGTGAATCGCTAAGACAGATGAGGCGAACCGCCAGGGCCGATGAGACGAACCGCCAAGACGCCGAGGTCGCCAAGAAAATCTTTTTTAACCGCCAAGGCGCCAAGACGCCAAGAAAATACTTGTGTTAGGTTTTGTGCTGGTTCTGGACGTAGTAGCCAACGGTCTTGGCTGCCGGTTCGTGATTCAACGCTTGCGAACAACTTGATCATTCTTGGCGTCTTGGCGCCTTGGCGGTTCACCCCGTCTTTCTTGGCGTTCTTGGCGTCTTGGCGGTTCACCCCGCCTTTCTTGGCGACCTCGGCGTCTTGGCGGTTCGTCTCATCGGCCCTGGCGGTTCACATCAACCTACTCCGCCGCCTTCGCCCGCAGTCGGATGCCGAGTTCGCGCAGTTGTTTCTCGTCGGCCGGCGACGGGGCGTCGGTGAGCAGGCAGGCGGCGGTCTGGGTCTTGGGGAAGGCCATGACGTCGCGAATCGAGTGGGCATCGGCCATGAGCATCACCAGGCGGTCGAGGCCGAAGGCGATGCCGCCGTGCGGGGGGCAACCGTACTTGAGGGCATCGAGCAGGAAGCCGAATTTCGCGCGCGCCTCGTCGGGGCCGATGCCGAGCAGATCGAACACCGCCGTCTGCATGGCCTCACGATGGATACGTATCGAACCGCCGCCGAGCTCGGTGCCGTTGAGCACCATGTCGTAGGCGCGCGACAGCGCCTCGCCGGGATTGCCTCGCAACGCCTCGGCGTCGTCGCTGTCCGGCGCGGTGAATGGATGATGCAGTGCCACCCAGCGGCTGTCGTCCGCGTCGCGTTCAAACATCGGAAAGCCGACCACCCACAGCGGTGCCCAAGTGCCGATCAGCAAGCCGCGGTCGTGACCGAGCCGGATGCGCAACGCACCCAGCGACTCATTGACCACACGGGCCTGGTCGGCACCGAAGAAGATCAGGTCGCCATCGGTCGCCCGGGTGCGTTCCATGATGCCCGCGATGGCGGCATCCGGGAGAAACTTGAGGATCGGCGACTGCAGACCGTCACGGCCTTTGGTCACGTCGTTGACTTTGACGTAGGCCAGGCCCTTGGCGCCGTAGCGCGAGACATACTGTGTATAGTCATCGATCTCCTTGCGCGACAGACTGCCGCCCTGCGGCAGGCGCAGGGCGGCGACCCGACCCTGTGGATCGACGGCCGGTGCGGAGAACACCTTGAAGTCCACAGCGCGCATCAGATCGCCGACATCGACCAGCTCCAGCGGGATGCGCAGGTCCGGCTTGTCGACGCCGAAGCGGCGTATGGCCTCGGCGTAGGTCATGCGCGGAAACGGCTCAGGCAGGTTGACGTCCAGCACCTCCTTGAACAGCCCACGCAGCATGTCCTCCATGAGGCCCATGATCTCGTCCTCATCGAGGAACGAGGTCTCGATGTCGAGCTGAGTGAATTCCGGCTGGCGGTCGGCGCGCAGATCCTCATCGCGGAAGCAGCGCACGATCTGATAATAGCGGTCCATACCGCTCATCATCAGCAGCTGCTTGAACAGCTGTGGCGACTGCGGCAAGGCGAAGAATTCACCGGGGTGGGTGCGGCTCGGCACCAGATAATCGCGCGCGCCTTCCGGCGTGGTCTTGGTGAGGATCGGGGTCTCGATGTCCAGAAAGCCGCGCTCGTCCAGGAAGTGGCGCAACTGGCGGGCGATGCGTGCGCGCAGCTGGAGGCGCTGCTGCATGACCGGCCGGCGCAGATCGATGTAGCGATAGCGCAGCCGCAGCTCCTCGCCGATCTCATCGTCGTCGATCTGGAAGGGCGGTGTCTCGGCGGTATTGAGGATGGTCAGTGCCCCGCCCAGGATCTCGACCTCGCCGGTCGGCATGGTCGGGTTCTCGGTCCCGGCCGGACGGCGGCGGACCGTGCCACGCACCTGCAGGACATATTCGCTGCGCACCCGCTCGGCCACCTGGAAAGACTCCGGGGCGTCCGGGTCGAACACCACCTGCACCACACCCTCACGATCGCGCAGGTCGATGAAGATCACGCCGCCATGATCACGCCGACGGTGTACCCAGCCGCAGATGCTGATGTCCTGATCGATATGGGATGCGTTCAGCCGCCCACAGTAATGGGTACGCAGGGAACTCATGGACGTGATCGCCTCCGGGCGCGCATGCGGGAAATGAAAAGAGGGGATGGTACGGGGTCGGGCGGAGGCGGGCAACCGGGATTCGGGATTCGGGATTCGGGATTCGGGAT
>JAIOJV010000033.1 GCA_019911805.1 Gammaproteobacteria bacterium | reverse complement strand
TGGCCGCCGTGGCCGCCACCGAGTGAATCTGCTTGGTTTTGCTGTCCACCCCGATATGCGCCTTCATGCCGAAGTACCACTGGTTGCCCTTCTTCGTCTGATGCATCTCGGGATCGCGCGCCTTGTCTTTATTCTTCGTGGAGCTAGGGGCACTGATAATGCTGGCGTCCACGATGGTACCGCTGGAAACCCGCAGCCCCTGGGCCTGAAGGTAGTCACCCACCGCCTGGAAGAGGCGCCCACCCAGTTCATGCCGCTCCAGAAGATGTCGGAAGTTGAGAATCGTCGTCTCATCCGGCACCGGCTCCCGACCCAGGTCGATGCCGACAAAACGGCACATCGAGCGGGATTCATACAACGCCTCTTCGGCACCCGGATCCGACAGACTGAACCAGTGTTGAAGAAAGTAGATGCGCAGCATGCGTTCCAGGCCAACCGGTGGACGGCCATTTCCGGCTTTGGGGTAGAACGGTTCGATCAGCTGGCACAACTGGGCCCATGGGACCACTTGCTCCATCTCGGTCAGAAACTGTTCCCGCCGAGTTGGCTTGCGGTAGCGTTCAAAGTCACCGGTGGCGAAAGTCTGCTGTCTCATCGATACCTAACCGTTGTGAACAATGCGCGTATTATCGCAGATGTTGGGACTTAATCAGAGTTGCCCTAGCTGTAAATGAGTAAGATTCGAGCGACTGTAAGCCATCCTGACGGCTACCAAGGATTGCCCTGGTACGAGATCAGAGGAGAAAGAATATATACCACTGTTAGCCATCCAGATGGTTATCAAGGGCTTCCTCGGTACGAAATCGAAGGACGCAAGATTTATACGCAGTGAGTCACCCAAAAGGTTATCAGGGCCTACCGTGGTATGAGATCGTCTAAAAATGAATCCCAACGACAAAATCAGACAACAAATTCTGCACTGGTTCTACGAACGGAATACAAGTGCCACAAGTCAGTACGGTAAGAAGGGCTCCGCCGCAAAAATAAGCGATGTTAAAAAAGGTCTCAAGGATTCTCACGGGCTATCGCAACAACAGGTAATGTCGAATCTCACCTACCTAATTGATAAAGGGTGGATCAATAAGTCGGAAATCGAAAAAACCGTTCAGGTAAAAGGCGGCACAGTGCCATCAACCGTCACGTGGTACGAGATATCCGCGTCAGGCATCGACAAAATCGAAGGCGAATCAGAATTCAAAGAAGGTGGGAAATACGCAGGTATAAACATCACCGCAACTGGCACCAATGTCATCACCCTCGGCGATGGGAATATCGTAAATGCAGAATTTGCCGCTCTCCACACCGAACTGTCGAATCTTAAAAATGCGGTTGCAGTGAGTTCACTAGATGAGTCACAGAAACTTGATGTATCCGTAGATATCGAAAGCCTAAAGGACCAACTTGTTAAGTCCGACCCAGACAAGACCATAATTGGGCATATTTGGGCACAAATTCAGGATGTGGCGACCATAGGTGGTTTCACTGATGCGGTAGCTAAGGTTCTGCCGCTGATTACCGGGTTACTCCCGTCATGACCGCACAGAACAACAGGTTCGAGCCGATCTCGGAGGCGCTACGCGGCCCCTCGTCGGCTCAACCGAAACCTTAGCTGTTTAAGTGGGTTCAAAAAATGACAGAAGATAAAGAACCAAAACCAACATGTTTTGTGATCCAGTCTTTTGATGATGGTACGTTCGATAGAAGATATCGTGAAACCATTCGTCCCGCTTTGGTGAAGGCAAATGTAGAGCCCCAGCGAGCGGATGAAATATTGGGCTTGAATCCAGTAATTGACAAAATTGAAAGGGCAATTGAGTCGGCTTCAATATGCGTGGCAGAGGTCAGCGAGGATAATCCAAATGTATGGCTAGAGTTAGGGTATGCACTTGCGCTGGATAGACCAACGGTGATTCTGTGCGACAAAGCTTACCGGCAAAAACTACCATTCGATGTGCAACATCGACCAATTGTTTTTTATAGAACTGATTCAAGAAGCGGTTTTGAAGAATTGGAACGTAACATTGTAAAGTACGTAGAAAATGAATTGAAAACTGCACAACGAATCGCAAGAGCTCCAGTATTGAAGCCTGGAAGCGAGGGTGAATCGGAGCTTGAAAGCTACGAAACTGCGATTCTTTCAACAGCGTTTTCGTTTTGGCCATCTAACATTGGAGGTGTCAGCTCTTGGGAATTGGAAAGAAAAATAACTCAGGAAGGGTTTGAAAAGGTAGCATTTGCTTTAGGTGTCACAAGCCTCATCAGTAGGGGGCTATTGGAAGAAAAGCTGGTTCTCAATCAAGATGACTACGAAGAAAAATATTATTACGTGACAAAGGGTGGTATCGAATGGTTACAAAGCAATAAAAATCTTTTCGAAGTTAAAAAAGAATCCGCATTCGACGATGACATACCGTTCTAATACGCAGCTAAAACGGCGCTTCGGTGAGCTTCTAACCTTGAGTGTCCGCTTTCAGGAGATTGTCCTGCTTCTGAAGGAGGGTGTTCAAAACTCTGTGTCAGCTGAGTCGTCATCAGAGGCTGATGTAAGCACCCAGTCTGCCGGGGAAGTGAATCGTCAGCTGCGATAGCGTCAGGTTCCAGTTCTGTATGGGATGCGTCCAGCGCTCTGAGGCCTTCAATATACCGGCGTAAAGGAGCTTGAGTAAACTGTTCTCGTTAGCGAAGCCGCCCTTGGTCTTGGTCAGTTTTCGGAACTGGCGATGCACCGCCTCGACGGCATTCGTCGTGTAGATGGCGGTGCGGACGTACTCCGGGTATTTGAAGTAGGCTGACAGCGTCGGCCATTTGCTGCGCCAGGACTGGATGACCATCGGGTATTTCTCGCCCCATTTGGCCTCCAGATCATCCAGTGCTGTTTCAGCGGCGTTGAGGGTGGCGGCTTTGTAAACGCACTTCAGATCGGCCATGAAGGCCTTCTGATTTTTCGAGGCCACATACTTCATCGAGTTGCGGATCTGATGGATGATGCAGTGCTGGATTTCAGTGTCGGGGTAGATGCTCTCGATGGCCTCAGGGAAGCCTTTCAGGCCATCGACACAGGCGATCAGGATGTCCTTGACGCCACGATTGTGCAGGTCGGTGAGCACACTCAGCCAGTGGTGTGCGCCTTCCTGGTCAGACAGGTACAGGCCGAGCAGCTCCTTCTTGCCCTCGATGTTCAGCCCGAGCAAGGTGTAGATGGCCTTGCTGACGTAGCGTCCGTTTTCCTTGATCTTGTAGTGAATGGCATCGAGCCAGACGATGGGGTAGATCGCATCGAGGTCGCGTTCACGCCAGGCCTGTAGTTCCGGTATCAGCCTGTCGGTGATGGCGTTCAGCGTACCATTGGAAATCTCAATGCCGTAGAGGTCTTTAATGTTGGCACGGATATCCTGGTAGCTCATTCCCAGTGAGAACAGTGCGAGGATCTTGCGCTCCAGCTCATCGGTCAGATGGGTCTGGTGTTTCTTGATCAGCTGTGGCTCAAAGGTGCCTGCACGGTCACGGGGTGTGTGCAGTTCAAAGCTGCCGATCGGACTTTTGACCGTCTTGGATGTGCTGCCATTTTTGCGGTTGGGCGTGTCGTCCTCCGCCAGGTGACAGTCACGTTCCGCGTGCAGGGCGGCCTCGGTGAGCTGCTTGATCAGAGGCGTCAGTACACCATCTTTGCCGGTGAGATCTTTACCTTCACGCAGCGCTTTGAGGGCTGCGTCCATATCGAACTGGGTTTTTTGTATTGCCATGTGTCATTCCTTTTGCGTTAATGATAATGAAATGACACAGAATTCTGAACACTACCTTCTGAAGGTCTGATAGTGGCCGTTCTGAACCACTGTCAGACGGATAGGGCGCGCGACCCCATTTGACAAGGTCTATCGCTCGAGTCTGAGCTCAATCAGCTTATTGGTGACAAACAATCACTCAAGCTGCCAGATTCTGCCGTTTTTCAATGAGAAGTTTTACCACGGCTTGAAGTTCCTCTGTTGTTTTTCCCGAGGCAAATGCATTTAACATGGTATCCACTTCATGGGCCAGCCAGCCGACAGAACGATTACCAAGGGAAACCCCAGGAGGGAACAAGCCTTCACTGATTCGACGATAGAGGGTCGCGTGACTCATCCCGGTTCGATTTAACACCGCTGGCTTTCTTTCGATTCGGATTGTGTGATGCTCAGGCATACGCGATGAATACCCAAAGTGGGGGTTGGTGTGCGATTGTCGGTTGCCTCATGAGTTCACGTGCTCCACCGTGCTTTGATACACAGTCCATACTAACGGCGGCTCGTGCGAGAAAAACCCGGAAAAGCGGGCAGACAGGTGCGGGCTTTCGTTATTGAAAGCCCGCCGGTGCGTGTCGATGAGCGGCGGCGATTACAGATACTTCTTGAAGTACGCCACGCTCACACGCACGGTGAGGCCTTGACACGTCTGTCGAGAGTCTTTGGTGTGATGGAGTTTGCCCGGATCAGCGGGCACCGTGATCTTCGGGTATTGCAGAACGTCTATTTCGCTCCTTCAGTGAAGGACCTGTCCGATAAGCTCGATTAGGCGACACGATTTTCCTGATGTTTCTCAGTCCAGGCGATCACTTCCTTGGCCTTCCACAAGGGTTGCCCACGGCGTTTACTGCCGGCGACCGGAAGCCTGATGGCCTGAGGAAACCCGGGGAGGGCGGTAATCCGGTCACGTACGACCGCTTCAGAGCGCTTCAAATAAGCGGCGATCTCTTTCACCGTCCATAAGTCCACCGTAATCGGGATACGCGGGGAAAGGTTGTTGATCGCATCCAGTAGTATTTCGATCTGATTCATACTTGTTCCATGGCTTCATCGTTTTCGATGCAATGATTGTATTGGCCTGGTCACATGGGAATTAGCTAGAAACCCCGCATTCAGCAGCGACCTTTCCACATAGTTTCCAGCATACGCCATCACTCCAACCGACCTGGTTCACAATTGAGGGTCATACCGCCCACAGGTTGACGAATCAAGTATGAAAGCAGCTCGACCGGGACGTGCTTTCGGAAACGTTCATTTCTGTCCAGGCCACTAACATCCGCAGGGAAGAAGTTCATGAAGGAGAAAGTGGTGTTAAACGAAGTTTCCAGCGGCAACCAGCCGTATTCGAGACATGTTCGCGACCTCGCATGCAAAGATCCCAATATCGCGTCGCTTCTGGTGGGGATGTCCCCCGAGCTGGCTGACATTTAGGGTGCAGTCAATGGCTATCCCAGACTCTAGCGCCATGCAGGAACCGGGCACCCGTGACGCGGCCACGACGGTAAAGCTGGATGTGCGTCGTATCAACCACTATGAACGCAATCCGCGTCGTAGTGAGAATCCGGAATACGACCGCATCAAATCCTCCATCCGGGCCGATGGCATGGATCAGCCCTTGGTGGTCACGTGCCGACCCGACGAAACCGACTACGTCGTCGGCGCCGGCGGCAACACACGGTTGCACATCCTGCAGGCGTTGTACCAGGAAACGGGCGACGAGCGATTCCAGTGGGTTGATTGCCTGTTCAAACCGTGGCGCGAAGAGTCGGATGTGCTGCTGGCGCATCTCAGGGAAAACGATCTGCGCGGCGGACTGAGTTTCATCGACAAGGCCCAGGCCGTCTTCGAGGCCAAGGGGCTCCTGGAAGAGGAGATGGGCATCGATGAGCTTTCGCAGCGTCGTCTCGAAACGATACTCCGAGACCGCGGCTACAGCTTGAGTCACGGGCTGATCTCTCAGATGGGCTATGCGGTTCACACCTTGCTCCCGGTGATTCCCCAGGCACTGAAGTCGGGTCTCGGCCGACCGCAGGTGGAGCGCATTCGAGCCCTGGACCGAGCGGCGCGCGCCCTCTGGAAAAAACGCAAGCTGGGTGATGACGAATCCTTCGATGCAGTGTTCGCGGCATTGTGTGAACGATACGACGGTCCCGAGTGGGATCTCGAACTATTGCGCAATGCCGTTGAGATTGAGATTGCTGAAGAGCTCGAGGTGAGCATCCAGGCCATTCGCGTCGAACTGGACGCGCAGCTTTTGGGACGTGAGGTCGAAACCCCGGTCCTTGAGAGCGACCGTGACTCTGACACACCAGAAGAACGAGTCCCTTCGTCTAATGCCGATACGGCAAAACCAATAAGTGCTGCAAAGGGCAAGACGCCTGGTGACTCACGCGGCAACAACGCGGATAAAGTATCCAAGGGTGAAGTGCCTCCACCGCAACGACCATCACTTGTCATCGCGCCCGATCCATCGGAGGAAGACTCAGAGGAGCAGCCGTCTAACCCTATAGAGTCAGAGGCGGGCTCCATCGTAAGTTCGATCACGCCCAGCCAACCCGCTTCCACGGATCTCAAATCATTACGTGCCCGAGCCTGGACACTGGCCGCGCGCCTTGCGCAACGCAATGGCATCGGCGGCCTGGTCGTGCCTCTGTCCGGCAAGGGACTCGGATTCATCCTCCGTGACGTACCGGATTCGTCGTTGGCCGATCAGTTGGACGCTGACACGCTTGGCCAGGTCTCCATGTTGTGGTGGCACCTGGCGGCTTGCGCGGAGATGACCGTGGCGCCACTGGATGCCGTTATCGCCACCTTGTCTGACGACTCGATCTTGCGCCAGGCGCTCGAGAATCAGGATGCCGGTCTGCTCTTCAACAGCGTCTGGACCCTGGACCCGGGGCATACCGGCTATCGGCTCTGGCGTCAACTCGGCGAGCAGGACTGGCAGGATCTGCTCAACCTGATGGACACCTACCGTCGCATTCACCGTGCGGCGGAGGCCTCGCAGGTCCGGCTCTGGGAGTAGGCGCGATGGACGGAACCAAGGAATCCGGTTTGATCACGGCCGTGCTGATGTACGCGATCCGCTGCCTGGCCGAAGGGGATCAAGCCGCGTTGCGCAACATGAATTTCGGCCCACGCGAAATCGAGGCGTTGCGCGAGATGAACTTGGCCGACCTCTATCGTGTCGAGTCCTTGCGCGCCCATTGCCTGGATATCGTTCTCAATCGGGACGTGTACTGGCCCATGATCGAGCATCTGCGGCGGCAGCGCGAATCCGAGGAACTGCAACAAGTGCTCATCGCCGCCGACGCACCGTTGGAGATGATGCAGACGCTGTTCGGTTTAGGTTCCCGCGAATACACGCGCCTGCGTCGCATGTTGACTGTCGATCCCTCGGTCGGCCGGCCGGCGGAACCCGATGAAGCGAGCACGCACAAGCTCTGGAACGCTTGGGTCCAACGGGCGGAACACGAAGAAGATGGTCCGCTCGCACCGAACGAGTATCTCGCCATCCACCGTGAAACCGGTATCTCAATGCGGGCCATATGGAACTTGACGCAACGCTGGAATCAATACGGTGACTTGACGGGTCGAAGCAGTCACGACCCTGTGGAGCGAGCCTGTTCGGATGGGTGAGGGTTCTCGCGGACTCCGGCCCGAGACCCACGCACTGGATGCACTGATACAGGCGACCGTCGAACGCGCACAACAGGAATCGGGTAGCAAACAGTCCGATACCATGCTGTTCATGGGGAACCGCCATCAGGCGTTCCCCACGCTGGTAGTGCAAGACCCCGTGCTCGAACCCGTGGACAAGCTGGTGTGGATGGTCATCATGCTGCAGGCCCAGGAGACCGGCGGCAGCACGGCGTTCCCCAGCTACGAGCATCTCGCCAAGAAAACCAACGTCTCCTCCACATCGACCATCTCGCGGGCCATCGCCATTCTGCGCGCCACGCGTTGGCTGACCTTGTGCGCGCGGCTGCGGGAGGCAAGCGGCCGCTTCCGCGGTAACGTCTATGCACTGCACGACGAACCTCTGCCATTGGCGGACGCCCTGCATCTGGACCCGGACTATATGCAGTTCCTGCAGCAGTCGCTCGGGCATCATCACGCGCGCGTGCGCCTGGTCGCCAAGGGGGTTTTGGATACCATCGACGAGGACATCCAGGAGGGCCTCGATATCTGCGCCAAAATCCATCCGCTCGAACGTCGCCTGCAAGCGGCCGAGGCGATCCAGCAGGATTCACCGCGGCGCTATTTTGCCTTCAGCGCAAAGGTGATGACGCAACTGCGCAACGTGGTCGGGGAAGACGGTACGGATCACCGGGACCAAAATTCAAAGGCGGAGGAAACCCAGCTTCAAATTTCGAACCCTCAAAATTCAAAGTCGGGTAGTAGTAGTTATATAAATAAAAATACAACTACAACTACAAAAACCACTGGCGAGAAAAAAATCGTAGGGCCATTGGATGAGGAGCCGCCCCTGATCTACCCCAAGCGCCTCACAGACAACCAGCGCGCAGTGGCGGATCGTTACTTGAAATCCGTACCTGCCACTGCACGCCAGTCCATCCTCGATGAGCTGGAAGGCCGGTTTCGTTCGGAACAGAAGGGCATGAAACCGGTGTACGACGAAATACGCTTCCTGCATTTCCTGTGTCGCGCCTCAAACAAAGGCAAGTTTGTGTCCAACCTCGGCATCAAGGTGCGCGACGAACGCATCGAGCGGGAGAAGGCGCGTGAGAGACACCTGAAGCAACAGGAACAAAGTCCGGCAGAAGCGAAGCGTTGCGAAAATTCCAGAGCCTCAGGTCAAAGACAACTTGCCGAGCTACGCAAGTCGCTCAACATGCCGGCGCGTCCTCAGACCGACGACGAGTCGGGCTGACCTATACCCGAACTGCAGTGGTTACAGTGTAACCACTCTCAGTATCCCCTCCCCGAATCGCTTCCCGGCGTCAACCACACCGAACCGTGAAGGAATAAATTCTTGTCGGTCGGCTCCCGTCATGGATTGATGGAGGACTCATTCACCAGGATGAAGGATATGCCAAATGAGTTCCGGTAAGTCAGAACCAGATCAGCGAGCCGAGCAACACCCGGAAGACGCGAGGGTCGACGCCGGGCCGGGTGCGCTGCGTGGGCAGGTGTGGCTAACGGTCCAGACCCGGCAAGCGCAACGGCTGATCCGGGGGCGCAACGGCAATGCCGACAAACCGGCGATCATCGGGCTGGTGGGCTTTGCCGATCGGCTGCGTGTGATCTGGCAAGCGGCACGCAATGACGATCCCTATGCCGATTGGTGGTTGGTCAAGGTGCACGAGGCGCTCGAACGGGTGCACGACCTGGTCAAGAACGAACAGGCCGCGTTGGACGCGCAGCTCGAACAGCTCACCGCTTTGGAAGTGGCCGTGGCGGAGTCGATGAAGCCGTTTCGGATCGCGCTCCAGTTTGCCAATCCCTACGCCTACCGAGGCGCCCAGTTGATCGCCGAGTACGACAGGTTTGTGCGCACGCTGTTGACCGCCCACCATGTGGGACTGCTGACCGGCGCCACGATGGAGGGCTCGCTCAATACATGTGCGCGCAAGATCCGAGGTGCGTTCGCAGTACCGCAAGGCTATCACTTCCTCAACGTCGATCGCGCGACACTCCAACAGGGCACCGCCAACGCGAGTCGCGCCCGGCAGGTCATGGGCGAAGTTCCGGACGGCGTGTTGAACGGAGCACACCAGGCACCACTTGCGCCGCGCAAAGTCCGATTTCCCGAAGAGGCTGCCAAGCACATCCGTCTGAGTCCCGTTGACTCCGCACCAAAAGCGGATATCGCCGCGGCGGTAAACGACGTCACCGGTAGCACTTAGTTTTCGCTGGTATGCAACGCGTTTCCCGCCATACTCCTGCGAACACACGGTCAATGCCGGTAGGGCCGAAGCCGTATGACTAAGTCGACAGCAGGCAAACGTATCGCACTTCTGCTCGACCCGCGGGTGGCGTTTGAGGCCCTGATCCTGAACCGGCTGGAGCGAATTCCGGAAGTCCGGCGTCAAGAGTGGCTGCGCGGGCTCTTGGTGCAGGGCTTTCGCCAGGAATGCCAATCGTTGCGGGTGGTACAGGACGAGGTTGTTCCGCAACCGATGAGACCACCACAAGGCCAAGGCGTGTCAACGAGGCAACCGCGAACCGCGTTTGCCGCCTGGTTGGCGCAACCATCGGCTCCACGCGTCATCGAGACCGCGGCGACGCCGGCGGCGGTCGAAGTGAACACCGCAGCGGGTCAGGCTAAGCCCTTCGCCGGCTTGAGAAAGGTGATTGGTTGAGGCTGGTTGCATAAAAGACGAGACAAGAACGGAGGAGAAATGATGACAGAATCCAATACGGTGTCGCCCATCCAGGTGGGTCTCGATGACGGTTACGCCTTTACCAAGGTGGCCCTGCCGGATGGCAGGCTGATCGCCATTCCCTCGCGGGCCAGGGTCGGCAAGTCTGGCGTCACTTGGATCGATAACGGCCGGCAGCGCATCTTCGAGTACGAAACCGAAGGGGCGATGTATGCGGTGGGCGCCGTCGACGGTGCGCCCACGCATTTCGAGGGCTATCCCACCTCGGGACTGAACCGCGTCATCGTACAGCATGCCCTCCAGGAAGCCGGGCTGTCCGGCCGCTCCATTCATGCGGTCTCCGGACTCCCCGTCAGCGCCTTCTACAAGAAGAACGGTGAGCAGCGTCGCGACACCATCGAGAAGAAGCGCCTCAGCTTGAAGCAGGCGGTGCAACCGAAGTCGGAGCGGCTGCCGGCCGCGATCGCGTTCCACGAGGTGATCCCGGAGGCGCTGGCCGCGTGGTACGACTACGTCATCGTCACCCAAGCCAATGATGTCATTCTTGATGAAGCGCGCTTGTCGGTCCCGATCGCCGTCGTGGACATCGGCGGGCGCACCACCGACTACGTGGTCGTGAAGGACCAGGGCGTCGTCCACGCATCGTCGGGTTCCTTACAGGGCGGCATGTTGGACGTGAAACAGCAGGTGGCCAACGGCATCCAGGAACGCTTCGACCTCGAGAACGTGGGCGAGCAGCTGGTGTCATCGGCCGTCGAACGCGGCGTCGTACGTTTGCACGGCAAGGATCACGATGTCGCGGCACTGGTGGACGCCGCCAAGCGGGAGCTGGTGGAACGGCTCTATGCCGAGAGCCGTCGCCAACTCGGGCTGGGCGTGGAACTGGATCGGATAGTGTTCGTCGGCGGTGGCACCGTTGCCTTGGTGGAACATATCGCCGATTGGTTTCCCAACCAGGCCATCGCCGAACACCCGGCCTTCGCCAACGCGCGCGGGATGTTGAAGTATCTGCAATACGTCTGTGAAGAGTCGGACGTTGCCTGACCGGTTTTATACGTGGTCACTGCGGTCTCAGTGACAAACAAGGCGCCTTAGGATCGTGCAACAGGCGCCGTGGCGAAAGCCTCGGTCCAGCTTCAAGGAAACGTCATCGTTTCCGTTTTTCACCAACCCTGCCGGGTAAGCCTTCCCGCCAGGGTCGCGCTTGCTCCGGATGAAAGCAACCTGAAGGAGTAAGCACTATGTCCAACAACGAAAGCAGCAAGTATTTCGATCTTCACATCAACGGCATCGGTTATCTCAACCGTGTCCGGGAGGTGACGCCGGAAGAGGGGACTCCTTTTCTGAGTGTCACCATCGCTGCCCTTCGCGGCAGTGTCGACAACGTCCAGTACACGCATTTTGAGTGTCCCGTGTCCGGCAAGAAGGCGCAGGAAATCGTGCGCCAGCTCAAGTCGGCTGTGGAGGGCAAGTTGAAGGTGCTCATCGGATTCACGCTCAGTGATCTGTATGCGGAACCCTTCACTTTCAAGAACGGCGACAAGGCCGGCGAGACCGGAGTCAGTCTGAAGTCCCGGTTGCTTCGCGTGTCATGGGCCAAGGTCGACGGCCAGCCGTTCTATACGGAGCAAGAGAGCGCTGCGTAAGTCCACATCCGGTCGGGTAACTCAGTTACCCGGCCACCTTCCAACCTGCCTCGGGGGATCATCCCCCCGCGGGTCTGGTCTCCCGGTCTATTCGAGGAGATCAGTCATGAAGAGTACGGACGACCGGTTCGCCGGTCTGAAGCCGTCGGAGCTCAACGACGTGGAGAAGCAATCAGTGGTGATGTTGGCGATGAACGTATTGGCGATCAAGCATCGCGCCGGGAGAACCTTGAGCAGTCCGGTCGAGACACGGAATTTTCTGCGTCTTCGTCTGGCCGACTACCGAAACGAGGTATTCGGATGTCTGTTTCTGGATAACCGGCATCGGATCATCGCTGTGCGTGAGTTGTTTCAGGGCACCATCGACGGTGCTTCGGTTCATCCGCGCGTCGTCGTGCAACAAGCCATGGAGGTGAACGCGGCCGCTATGGTCTTTTTCCACAATCACCCCTCCGGAGTCGCGGAGCCCAGCCGTGCGGACGAAATGCTCACCCGCCGGCTGAAAGAGGCACTGGCACTGGTCGATGTGCGAGTACTCGACCACTTCGTGGTTTCCGGTGGTGAGAGCGTGTCGTTCGCTGAACGTGGCCTGCTCTGACATTCGTAATTTTTCACAACCCCAGCCGGGAAAGCATCCTCTTTCCCGGCCGGGAAGGAGGTGTGACCCGGTGTTCATTCCACGCAGGAGAAACACCATGTCCAACTCTTCAAATGATCGCAGCACTGAATCGTTCTTCGGTGAGGTCATCTCCACCTATACCCGGGCCCAGGCCATCGAAGATGGTGTGCTCATCGACACAGGCAGCATGGCACAGGAGGCCGGGTTCAAATGGCCTGTGGCCATCACTACCGACGCTTGGGCCGATTGTGTGGCCTGGACGGATGACGACAGCGACAGGCAGGTCCATCAGGACGAGTCCGGCCGTTTGTGGGATGTGCTCTTCATGGCATCTCACGCCATACGGACGGGTTCGGGTTCCGGCGACCGGTTGCTGTTCCAACTCTATCGGGTACCCCGTGACGGGCGGTCGATGGAGGCGGAACTGACGACATTGAAGTTGATCGTCGGCCCGGGTGATCAGGGTGAACCCGTGATCACCATCCTCTTGCCTCATGAGGACTGAGAAACGTTTCAACAGCGTTATTTCAATTCAATCGGGTCTATGACTCGAGTTCACAACCAACCCCATCGGGGAGATCGTCTCCCTGGTGGGGGATGGTCTCTCCAGCGGATCAATTATAGGAGAACCATCATGAGATACATCATTCAATACACTTTGCCCTACGAACACAGGGTCATGGTCGGCATCGAGGCCGAAAGCCCAGAAACCGCCGTCGCCAAGGCCGGTGAGTTGTTCGACCAGGGCGATATCTGGCAGGACTCGGCGGAAGTACCGCTGCTCTACGACGACTTCGAGGAACAGGGTGATGCCGGTGTTCCGCTTGAGTTTACCGTGGAGGATGAGGTATCCGGTGACTGGCCGGAACCAGGCGCCAGCGTCACAGCGATCCGCCGCCGGGACGCGGCTTTTCAAGCTGTCCGCCTGCTGATCGAGGCCTACCGCCGCGGTGAAGCGCGGGGCGGGAGCATCGACTGGGAGGACCTGGATCAGGCCTACCAGGCGGCGCTTCAGGCATCTGGATCAAGTCCGGAGACGGATCGTCCTGAGCCGAGTCCGCGCTGCTCGCGGCTTGCCGTCGTCATCGAAGGCGGCATCGTGCAATCGGTGATCGCCGACCTGCCGGACACTGCGCCTTCCGTGGCCGTGATCGATTACGATATCGAGGGACAGGCGCCGGAAGACCTGTGTGACATCACGCAATCCGACGGCAGCCGCTCGAAAGCGTATGTCGTCGAATCATGGATCGAGCCGGCCCGCATCGATCTGGATGAGGTATTCCGGACCATCGATGCGTAGTCACTTCCATGCCCCGCCTCGTGCGGGGCAAATCTTGTCGATTCAAGAATTATCATGCAAAAACAACAGGAAAGGGGTGTGTGTCCAGATCTCAGTCCTACATGCCGCTTTACTTTTGAAAGAAAAACGTATATATATTTCTTTCACAAGATATGGGCAAGCACATCGACAGCACTGATAGCAAGATCCTCCGGCGGATTCAGTCCCGCAAGCGGGGCTGGGTCTTTACGCCTGATAGTTTCACGGATCTCGGAACCCGCCGTGCGATCGATCTTGCGCTGATGCGGCACCGGGACAGCGGCCTTATCCGCCAGCTTGCCCGGGGGCTCTATGACTACCCGAAAATCGATCCCCAGCTGGGCTCGTTGCAGCCATCGACGGATGATATCGCAAGCGCCCTGGCAGGCCGTGACGCGACCCGTTTGCAACCCTCCGGGGCTTACGCGGCCAATCTCCTTGGGCTCTCTACCCAAGTTCCCATGAAGGTCGTGTATCTCACGGATGGTCGTACGCGAACCGTCCAGGTTGGCAAGCGCCAGATCATCCTGAAGCACACCACGCCCCGCAATATGGCCACGGCGGGAAAGGTCAGTGGACTGGTCATTCAGGCCCTGCGCCACATCGGGCGGAAGAATGTCGATCAGCAGATCATCAAGCGGCTCGACCATCGGCTCGATGACGCGGCACGCAAACAACTGATGAAGGATATTCGATACGCTCCCGCCTGGATCGCCGATATCATTCGCACTCTGACCGACAAGAAAAACGCCGCATGAAAGAATTCATCGAACTGCCGGTAGAACGCCGCCGGCTGATCTGTACGGAAGCCGGTGCGCAACTGAACCTGTTCGAGATCGCCGTCGAAAAGGACTTCTGGGTGTGCTGGACCTTGCGCAAGCTGTTCGAGTTACCCGAATGGGGCGAACACCTGTCGTTCAAGGGCGGTACGTCACTGTCCAAATGCTGGAACCTCATCGAACGCTTTTCCGAAGATATCGATATCGTCATCGACCGGGGTGTCCTGGGCTTTGGAGGAGACAATACGCCGGAAACGGCGCCCAGCAAGAAACAGACGACAAAGCGCCTCAAGGCGCTGAAAGAAGCCTGTCAGCAGACGATCAGGGACAGGATACGGCCAGCACTTATCGAAGCGATCTCATCGGAACTGCCGGAGGATCTCGAATGGGTGCTCGAGCCCGATGCCGACGATCCCGATGGGCAGACCTTGCTGTTGGTCTATCCGACAGCCTTCCCGGAGCAAGCCGCCTATCTCCGCCGTGCCGTCAAGATCGAGATGGGCGCCCGCTCGGATACGGACCCTGCCGAATCGATCGATGTCAGACCCTATATCAGCGACGCCTTTCCGGATTTGCTGTCGGAGCCGGGGGCGCGTGTTCGCGCGGTCATGCCAAGGCGTACCTTCTGGGAGAAGGCGATGCTCCTGCACGAGGAAACCTTTCGGCCGGAAGCCAAGCGGCGCGGGGTAGCCATGGCTCGCCACTACTATGACCTTTATCGGCTGATCCTCGCTGGCATCGGCGATGAATCTGCACAGGATCTCGATCTGTTCGAACGGGTTGCCGCCCACCGCCAGGTCTTTTTCCCCTATAGCTGGGTCGATTACTCGACGCTGAATCCCGGCCAGTTGCGGTTATTGCCAGTGGAAGCCGACCGGCCAGACTGGCAAGCCGATTACGAAGGAATGCGGCAGGAGATGTTTTATGGCGATGTACCGACATTCGCTGAGATCCTGTCGGTAGTAGGTGAGTTTCAGGCCAGGTTGAACGCCGGTTAGACTGCGCCCGAGAAAGCTTGTTCATAGCTGTACAGTGAAACGAGATCCAAACGGCCAGGTGGTTACACTGTAACCACCTCGATCTCTGTGCTTGGAAGCACACCAACGCATCCCCCTCGCCGACCGACCTACCTTTATTGAGGCTGTCCACAGAGTCCACAGGCCTTGCCCGCCACGGCGTAGCGAGCCCCTCACTCGCGCAGCCAAGGGCTGGGCCGCGATCAGCGGCGCCTGTGGACCCCTGTGGGCAGGCCAATCTGTCCTGAAAGCCCGCGCCGAACGTCGATTCCAAGCGGCATGCCAGGCACAAGCCTGGAGGGATGCTTGGGTTGCAGCGAAGTCGCCCTCGTCACTAGCGAGCGTAGCGGGGTAGTGACGAGGGCGGCGGTCCCGGGAATGGCGCGGGCTTGCGATCGAATTTCCTGATTACAGCGGGATTTTGTGTTCCTATACTGCGCCCTCGAAACGAAGATCGATCGAATTTAACCGTGGCCACTGCGGGTACAGTGGCAAGTAAGCGCATCAGGACCATGTAACGCGCTGCGGCTGTACGCCGTTGGTCCATCTTCCAACCATCACGGACCGCAAGGTCCGCCCTTCACGTAGGCGCAAGCCTGTTTTTACTCGACGAGCCGAGACGGTCGTCCCTGATGATTCTGCTCAGGGCGATCCCGTCGACGCTCATTTTTCATAAACCCGCGGACCGAGTCCGCACAATTGAAAGGAGGTTATGTCATGAAACCACACTGAGAGAGCGCCCGAGATCGGGCAGATTGGCCAGCGCCGGGCCATTACCCAAAAGGGAAAACCGGCGTTGCCTGAGACCAGGCATATTCAGGTCGAATGGGAGTGGTGTCCCTGACCGATTCGCGAAAGCGAGCCCAGTTAGCTACGGCTGCCGGGTGGTCATAAACACTTACCAGATAGAGATTGCACCGTGAGAGATCTGAACTACCAACTCAAACAACTCTGCCACCGCAACCGCGACGGCAGCTATTCCACACAAGCGAAGCGCATGCATCACTTGATGCTTATCTCAAACCAGTTGGATGCACTGGGTTTTCGTGGCATGAACGCGCGCTCACTGAAACCAAAGCATGTCGAGGCGCTGGTCAAGGATTGGCTGGCGCAGGAACTCAGCGTCGGCACGATCAAGAACCGGATGGCGGTCTTGCGTTGGTGGGCGCAGAAGGTGGACAAGCAGAATGTCGTGGCCCGCTCGAACGACCATTACGGGATTCCGGATCGGCAGTTCGTTACCAATGGGTCGAAAGCAAAATCGGTGGGCGCGCCGGACCTGGAGAAGATCCGCGATCCCTATGTGCGGATGAGCCTCGAATTGCAGCAGGCCTTCGGCCTGCGCCGTGAGGAGGCGATCAAGTTCAATCCGGGCTACGCCGACCGCGGTGACCGCATCACGTTGAAAGCCAGTTGGACCAAAGGCGGCAAGGAACGCGACATACCGGTGCGCAGCGATGAACAGCGCGAGTTGTTGGGTCGCGTGCACCGGCTTGCCGCAGGCGGTTCCCTCATTCCGAACGATCGGAACTATGTGCAGCAGCTTCGCACCTACGAACGGCACACAGCCAATGCCGGCCTCTCGAAAATGCACGGTTTGCGGCACGCGTATGCGCAGCAGCGTTACGAAGAGCTGACCGGATGGAAGGCGCCGGCCGCCGGCGGGCCGGTGACGAGGGCGCTCAGTCCCGGGCAGAAGGTGATGGACCGACACGCGCGGCAGACCATCAGTCGGGAACTCGGGCATGAACGCGAGCAGATCACTTCGGTGTACTTAGGGCGCTGACCGGGACACAGGAAACGGCGCAAATAGTTGGATGGATTTTTAGTTCCCTGTGTGGAGGACGCTTCGTCATGATGCCGGCCTGGTTAGAACCACCGAGGCCGAATTCATGAAGAGATCCATTTTCCATCCCACCCATCCGGTCGCGGCAACCGCCATCTGTCTCGCCGGTATCTGTTTCGTGGCCAGCGTGAACCTGCAGGCGAAGGATATCCAGGTAGGGCGCTATTCCTTGCTTGCCGCCACACCGACAGACGCACAGGCCAACCTGCTGGCGACGACCATCACGGTGTCGTTTCCGGCACGCATCGTGACGGTGGGCGAAGCCGTGCAATACCTGCTCCAGCGAAGCGGTTACCGCCTCGTCACCGGGCCTGCAACAGGACCGGAAACCGCTGATCTGTTGACGCTGCCGTTGCCGGCCGTGCACCGGCGTCTTGGTCCGGTCTCATTGACGCAGGCATTGGAGACACTGGTGGGACCGGCATTTCGTCTCATTCACGATCCGGTGCATCGGCTGGTCTCCTTCGAGTTATGCACGGCGACGGGGCGTGTCACTCAGCAAACCAGTAGTATGAAACCGGAGGGTCCGCGAAATGGAGAATGAGAAACGGTCCGAGCGGTCGCATGACTCAGATCAGGATACCGCTCGCGCGAAGGGTGCCGAACAGAGGAAGCCGAAACGCTCATCCCGAAAAACGCTGCTGATCGCCGCCATCGTCAGTGTGATAACGATCGGCGCACTTGTGATGTTGCGCGGTCAGAGCGACGCCTTGCACAGCGGAACGGCTACGACAGACCATGCCGTGCCGACGCTCCCTGAAAGCGCGACGAACCCCGGGTGCGTGGATAGCGTAGAAGGCGATTCACCGCCGACATCCGGCGCCCCCGAGGCGATCAGGCACGCCATCGAAGGACTGTCCAATCGGATCAATCAGTGGTTCGAAGCCTTGCAGACCGAGCAATCGAGTGCGAAGCGCGAGTTGTCGGGCTTGGCCGCCAGCATGAGCGCGATTCATGAGTCAATCACCGAGCTGCGCAAAGGCAACGACGAACTCAAGCAACGCATCACCGATGCGCAATCCCAGCTGCAAGCCATTGCCGATGACGTGCGCGACCTCAAGATCGCCCGGAACAAAAAGGTGGCGGCACAACAAAAGCAGGCGGCCAGCGTCCCGCCGTTTCTCATCGACGCCATCGACCTGTGGGACGACGCCGTCTATGTCGCGGTTTCCCAAAACGGACAGGTCGCTTTCCTGCGCGAAGGTGAACAGCAGTCGGGTTGGCAAGTCACGCACATCGATCGGCTCAAGAGCCAGGTCGCGTTTCGTGGTCCCGAAGGTCAGGACTATTCCACTTCAATCCGGAGGTAAGGCTGATGGAAGTATTCGTTGCCATTTTATTGTTGTTCGGGGCCTTCTCGCTGGGGTCGGCAACTCATGAAGGAATGGAGGGTGATCCGACTACCGTGGAAGTGCCAGCTGCAGTGAATGCATTGCCGGATGGACCCGATGATGTACACGCATCAGGGGATGATGACCCGGCGCAGCTGCAGGACTGCATGCTTAACCGGCACGACGTGATCTATCGGGATTTGTCCCGCACCCGTGCACGGGAGATCAATGTTGCGGCGGAGTCCGCCGGCGACTGCGACGGCGCGTGCACCGATGAGTAATCGCGCGCGGTGGATGGGCGTGATCCTGGCCTTCGTATTCACAGTGCCGGCGTTTGCCGTGGGAGTCTCAGGCACGCAGGCAAAGGAAACCGACACCAGCGTGTCGGCGACGGCCAGGAATACGTTGACGCCGTCCGAGCTGGCGCGTTCACGTGCCTGGGGCCTGTCGGAGACCGAATGGCAACGCTACAAACTGTTGATGCAAGGCATACGCGGCAGTATCAGTCCGCCGACCATCTCGCCCATCGAGGTGTTGGGCATCCACGCGCGTGACGAGGACGAGCGTCGGCGGTACGCCGAGCTTTGGGTCCGCGCCATGCGCGAGGACGTGGATCGCATCCTGGCCTTCCAACACGACTACGATGAAGCCGGCAAGCGTTTGTATCCGAATGAGCAACTCATCGATGTCAGCCGTCTGTCCGCGCGCGGCAGTAACACCGGTGCCTTGTTGACGGGTGATCGTGTGCTGTTCTTCACCCGGCCGGATTGCCCCGCCTGTGATGCCCTGCTTGGCAAGTTGCTCAAGCGGATCGATGAGGTGGCCGGCATCGATCTCTATATCGCCGGCGTGAAAGCCGGCGATGACCAGGCGGTCAGGACCTGGGCGGTTGATCGTGGGATCGATCCGGCGTGGGTGCGCAATCGTCGTGTCACCCTCAACCACGAGGCCGGTGTGCTGGAGCGGCTCACCCAGGGCAAGGGTGAGATTCCGTATCTGCTGCGCCGCCGGGGAGAGGACCTGTCGGCGCTACGCGCTTCGGAGCTGTGACCATGTCCCCGGCGCGACGGCAAGTCATACGGCTGGGCGTCGTGTTGGGGATCGTCTTGCCGACCGCCGGTTGGTGTGCGGCATCCGTTCCCGAAGGATACCGCGTCATCGCCTCCGAATATGGGATTCCCTACACGGTGCTGTATGCCATCGCCTTGACGGAAAGCGGCGTGGGTTCGAACGACGACGGTGTGCGCCGTCCCTGGCCCTGGACGCTGAATGTCGCCGGCCGCGGTCATGTCTACTCGTCGCGCGAGGCGGCATGGCATGCGCTGAATACGTTTATCGCCCGCGGTGAACGATCCATCGATATCGGTTTGATGCAGGTGAACTGGCGGTTCCACAAGGACAAGCTCGGAGACACTTGGCAGGCGTTGGACCCGTATTACAACTTGCGCGTGGGGGCAGTGATCTTGCGGCAGTGTTTCGAGCAGCGGCGTGACTGGTGGGCGGGCGTCGGTTGTTACCACGCTCCCGCGGATACGGCGCGCGCTGAACGCTACCGATCCCGTGTGGTTGGCCACTGGCAGCGGTTGGCCGCAAACGGGTAGTGCAAGTCCGATGACAAGATTGTTCCAATATATACGGCATGGCGTGATGTCGATCGGCATGGTGCTGACACCGGTATCGGCCTGGTCGGAAGTCACGGTGATCTACGACAGCGGTAATACGCGGCCGCTGGCGCCGTACGTCGAGATCATCGACCGCACCGAGCCGGCGAATCCGCGGTCAGTAACTGGACCCAAGTTCGGGGCCGCCGACGTCCAAGCGCTGTTGCCGGTTCGCTCACCCGGTTTGAGCCCCGGGCCGGTACAGGCCAAGTCGCACGACAGGCCGTTCTCACGTCCGTTCTTCCTCATCGGTTCCGATGTCCGATCCCGGCAGTGGCTGGTTGAATACCGGGATCGCCTCCAGGAGATCGGTGCGGTCGGCATGCTGGTGCAGGCGGAGACGCAGGAGGACTTGCGGGCCATTGCCCGGTTGGCACTCGGGCTGCCCATCCTGCCGGCGTCTGCGGCGGACATCGGGGCCGCTTTGGGCATTTCACATTATCCGGTGCTGATAACGCCACAAGGCATCGAGCAGTGAGCCGGCATCCCATCGAGGCTTTGCTGCGCCCGCCGGTCGAGTTGTGGTCGACCTTGGTGGCGTTTGCCACGGCGGCCATCGCGGTGCTGGCCCCTTGGGCCTTGATGATGCCGCCGGGCGTCGCCTACAGCGCCGGCGCGGCGCTGGCGGTGATCGGCGTGATGCGCGCCCGACAGGCTTGGCGGGTCATGCGCTATCAGCGCAATATGCGCCGACTGCCCACCTATCGACTGCGCGCCGACAAGATCCCGCTCAGTCGCCACAAGCTGTTTCTCGGCAAAGGCTTTCGTTGGACCCAGAAGCATACGCAGCGGTTGCGCGACACCATCCGTCCCGAGGTCCAACATTACGTCCAGCCGAGCTCGCTGTATCAGTGGGCGCGCCGCAAGGAAGTGGCCTGGGAACCCATACCGCTATTGAATCTCGTGGCCTGGTTTTTCCGCTCCCGGGGCTGGTGGAATCCCCTGGCGCCGCTGCCTGCTGTCGGAGGTAAGCCGGCCCTGCATGCCGTGGAACCCGACGAGCAGGATGTCTGGATGGATATTGGTGAGCGCGTCGGTCACACGCTGGTGCTGGGCACCACACGCGTAGGCAAGACACGCCTTGCCGAGATTCTTATCGCCCAGGACATCCGGCGCGGCGATGTGGTGATCGTGTTCGATCCCAAGGGGGATGCCGATCTGCTGCGGCGGGTGTATGCCGAGGCCAAGCGGGCGGGGCGCGCCAAGGATTTTTACATGTTCCATCTCGGTTTCCCCGAGGTCTCGGCCCGCTACAACGCCATCGGCAACTTCTCTCGCATCACCGAGGTCGCGACCCGCATCGCTAACCAGCTCCCCAGCGAGGGCAACTCGGCGGCCTTCAAGGAGTTCGCCTGGCGCTTCGTCAACATCATCGCCCGCGCCCTGGTGGCGCTGGGCCGTCGGCCGGACTACCAGCAGGTGCGCCGTTACATCAATGATATCGAGCCGCTGTTCGTCGAGTACGCGCGCGAACACCTGCGCCGGAACGGGGCGGCGGATTGGCGCGAAAAGGTGGCCGACATCGCCGCCAACATCAAGGAACGCAACCTGCCGAACTCGCTGCGTGGTCGCAACGACGAGGCAATCGCGCTCATGCGGCACCTGCAGGAGCAGGACCTCTACGACCCGGTGCTCGACGGACTGGTATCGGCCTTCAAGTACGACAAGACCTACTTCGACAAGATCGTCAGTTCCGTCGGACCGCTGATGGAGAAGCTGACCACCGGTAAGATCGCGGAGCTCATTTCACCGGACTACCTCAATGAGGCTGATCAGCGTCCCATCTTCGAGTGGATGGACGTCATCCGCCGCAAGCGGATCGTGTATGTCGGGCTCGATGCCTTGACTGATACCACCGTGGCCAGCGCGGTGGGGAATTCCATGTTCGCCGACCTGGTCTCGGTGGCCGGGCATATCTACAAACACGGCGTGGGCGCGGACCCTATCGAAGCTCCCCGGTCCTACACCCTGCCGACGATCTCCATGCACGCCGACGAGTTCAACGAACTGATCGGGGATGAGTTCGTGCCGCTGTTGAACAAGGCCGGCGGCGCCGGCTTCCAGGTCACCGCCTATACCCAGACCTGGTCCGACGTGGAGGCGCGCATCGGCAGCCGTGCCAAGGCCGGGCAGGTGGCGGGCAACTTCAACACGCTGATCATGCTCCGGATCAAGGAACTGGCCACCGCCGAGATGCTCACGGAGCAGCTCCCGCGCGTCGAGGTCTTCACACTCATGAGTGTCTCCGGCGTCAATGATTCCTCTGACCCGGGCTCGGGGGTCGACTTCATGTCGCGCAACGAGGACCGCATCAGTGTCTCGGAAGTGCCGATGCTCACACCGGCTGAGTTGATCACACTGCCCAAGGGCCAGGCCTTCGCGCTGCTGGAGGGCGGGCAGCTCTGGAAAATCCGTATGCCATTACCGGCAACGGATTCTGATATGCCGGAAAGCCTCGCCGAGATCGCCAACGAAATGGAGCGGACCTACATCACCAACGATCAGTGGTATCGCGTGCAGGAGCCATGGTGGATGGCGGTGACCGACGTTCCGGGGCCGAACGGGCAAGCGGAAGATAACCATGGCTGAAGCGGTCGCCGATCCGCGGCGTACCGCCGTTCGACAAGGACTGATTTCCAAAGGGCTGACCACCGTCGCCCAAGCCATTAAGTGGCTGCTGTTCTCCCTGTTGTTTTCGATCGTCGTTGAGTGGGTAGGGATGAACTTGTGGTGGCCGGAGCAAGGCCTCGACCACAGTCGCGCGATGCTCACTCAAGAGATTAGCTATCTGGACACGGACTTTCGCCGCAGCATCGTGATATCGGACCCGGCCCGTTTCGCCAAGCAAGTGGCCGATGGGACATACCACTATCTATTCGAAGTCACACGCGTCGTCGCCTTCATACGCTGGATATCGCCGCCGCCACGCGTGGAGGAGACGGGGTTGCGACCGACACTGCACAAGCTCTATCGACCGATCGCCGAGTACACGATCGCGGCCATGCAGGTGACCCAAGTGTTCTCCGTACGCCTGGCGATTCTCATGTTGGCGACGCCGGTGTTCCTGTTGTTCAGCCTGGTGGCTCTGGTGGACGGTCTTGTGCGACGGGATCTCCGCCGCTGGGGCGGAGGCCGGGAGAGTTCTTTTTTGTACCACTATGCGAAGAAGGCAGCGATACCACTCGTAGTGCTGGCATGGGTGGTCTACTTATCACTTCCATTCAGCCTGCATCCGACCTTCGTCATCCTACCCTTCGCTGCGCTGTTCGCGCTCGCCGTGGCAGTGACCGCCAGTACGTTCAAGAAATATCTATAGATTCGTTGAATGCTTTTCCGTTTAAACCGCGTCGTTCACCATTCGCTTAAATTCAAAACCATCATTAGTAATTTGCGGAAGCGTTACTGTTTGGGGGGGTGCGAGGAATTTCCGATTACCGGACCTCTAAAATCGACTGCTGACAACCAAATACCAATAAGTTAGATGCCTCAATACGACCCCAAGTGGCTTCTCGAAGATTCCACGACGAAAGACAGTTTTGGAATGAACAGCTGACACCGATTGGGCGTTGCGCTGAACGGCACTCCCCCTCTGGGCCATCCTGCGGTGCTTGCCTACCCCCGGACGTTTCAATCTTCAATCCACGCTCGTGCGAAGCCGCGAAAGTCTAAACGCAACCAATTCTTGCGAATTACGGTTCGCAAGGCTATAATTCCATTTCTAAAGGGGAGGCCGCCATGCTTGAACAACTATCGCAGAGACTCATCGGCTATCGCGTCAAAGCTGCCCGCGAGGCGGCCGACTGGACACAGGACCGGCTGGCCGAGGCCATGGGTCTGAAAGACCGCCAAAGCGTTTCCGATATCGAGAATGGCAAGCGGGCGCTCAAGCCGGATGAACTCGTCCTGCTGACCGACACCCTGGATCGCGAGCTCGACTTCTTCCTCGATCCATTTCAGGTTGCCGGTGAGGCCCAGTTCTCCTGGCGCGCCTCCCCCGGACTGGCCGAGGACAGCCTGGACGGTTTTGAGTTGAGGGCCGGTCAGTGGATCGGCCTGCTACGCTGGTTGCGTGAGAAGGAGCAGGACCGGTCCAATCCCCTCAAGCACACCCTGCGGCTCACCTCGCAGTCCTCATACGAGGATGCGATTGCCCGTGCCGAAAGCCTGGTCGAGACGCTCGACCTGGGTGTTGTTCCGGCCGAGAGGCTGGCCGAGAAGATCGAGCAGGAGCTCGACATCCCGGTTCTGTACGTCGACACGATCGAAACCCCGGAGGGGGATTCGATCTCCGGCGCGACCTGTCATCTCCAGGATATGGGCATGATCCTGATCAACCGCAACGAGCCGGAGGCCCGTCGCTTCTTCGATCTGGCCCATGAACTGTTCCACGCCCTAACTTGGGATGCCATGAAGCCGGATCACCGCGAATCCAATTCGGTCGAAGACCGGGCCAAGGGCAAACGCATCGAGCAACTGGCCAACAACTTCGCCGCTGCTCTGCTGATGCCCCAGGCTTCTTTGGCGAATCTGATCGACAATCGTCGTATCGATGACGTAAGCCATCTTGCAGACGTAGCCATGCAGTTGCGTGTCGCGCCAGTGGCCCTTGCCTGGAGACTGTTCAATCTGAACTGGATCGGTACCGAAACACGGGATACCCTTCAACAGGAGCACCAGCGTCCATCCGTGTCCGGTACGCCGAAGCGGTTCTCCCCGGCCTTCATTAACATGCTGCACCACGCAATCGACAGAGGCCACCTCTCCGCCCGCAAGGCGGCAAAAGCGATGGGGGCAACCTTGACGCAGCTTGTGGACCTGTTTGCCGAGCACTCGCTACCCTCCCCCTTCGAGCTGTAAGGGGTGGCGCCGGGCATGGCAAAGACGCGGGTATTCATCGACACCAACATCATCATCGAGGCATTCCGGACAGGCTGCTGGACGGCGATCTGCAACAAGTTCGCTGTCGAGACCGTCGACAAATGCGTCGAGGAAGCCCTTACTGGCAACCCCGATGATCCCGGGCGTGTACACATCGACAGGGATGCTCTTCTGGAAGGACTTGCCGGCCGACACCAGATAGGGAAGCTAGAGCTGGCGAACCTCGTCCTTTCCCATCCCTCATGCCACGGCCTCGATGACGGCGAACTGCATCTCCTCGCCTGGCTCCACGCCCAAGGGCTGCTTCCAAACGCCCTTATCCTCGTTTCCACGGCCGATAAGGCGGCTATCGTGGCCACCGGTAATATCGGGTGGCTCGACTCGCTTACTTCCCTGGAGCATCTGGCCAACGAATCCGGCGTGACACATGGACAGATTAACTCCCTGGCGCGTCACTACCGCGCAGGTTGGCTGGATGAGATCCGGGTAAAAATCCGGCTTGGAGTCATTCCATAGGAGGTCTTGCATATTCATGGCTGGCAACCATAACGCATCACCATTCGCCGTCGACGACCCTGAAATTGCAGAGGTCCTCGACATGCGCACGGGCTCAATCATCCCCGCTCATGAGGCTATAGGTTCGGATTACGACCAGGCAATGGCCCTACGCATGGAGCTTGGTGAGGCCCGCGCCCGAAGTGAACCAGTGTACGTCTGTCCGTTGTGTGGCACCCCGGTCTACCTCGTATCCAGGAAGGAGACGCGGCGTTTCTTCTTTCGGCACGAGTTGGAAGACGGCCGATGCCCTGCCAAGACACGCGGCGAACTCAACGAACAAGAAATCAATGCGCGCAAATACAATGGCGCTAAAGAAAGCTACGCCCACATCCGCATGAAGCAGATCATCGCAGAGAGCCTGCGATGCGATCCAGACTTCTCGGATGTGAAAGTCGAGGCAGTATGGAGAGGGCAGGAACGAGTCACTTGGCGCAAACCGGATGTGCAAGCTATATACAAAGGCTTAGCCGTTGCCTTCGAGATACAACTTTCAACGACGTTTCTTCGAGTCATTGCCGAACGACGCGACTTCTATCAGCGTGAGGGCGGCTTGCTCTGCTGGGTATTCAAGTCCTATGACGAAGACCGCGCTCGTCTGACCCAAGACGATATCTTCTACAGCAATAACCATAACCTCTTCCTCGCCAGCGAAAACACGTTGACGGAATCACGAAATGCAGGGCGATTCATGTTGGACTGTCGCTGGGCCGAGCCCTATGTCGCGAATGGTCAGGTCGAGATCCGCTGGTCCGGAAGAATCGCTCCGTTCGACGAATTCCAGCTTGATCAGAAACGGCAACGGATCTTCCTGTTCGATTACGAAAGGGCCGTTGGCCGCGCACGAGATGAATCAGAAGAAGCGGCCCATCAAACGACGCAGGAAACTATTCGACGACGCTTTGCGGAGTTCTGGATTAACAGGGGCGGAATAAACGCTTCCAGCGCTGGTTGGAAACAAGTGCGTGATGAATGGTCAGAACTTCAATTTGAACTGTCTTTTGAGGGCATGGATATTCCAGATCACCCGGGGGAACATTCGCTTGCTGGCGCACTGAATGCATTATATTCGGCACGTGAAGGAAGACCGGTGGGCTGGAAATTCAATAAGCTCATTGAGGTTGCGCATTGCGTGCATGGTCGTCATAAGGGGTATCTACGCCGTTTTCGCCAACTTCTATTGACATACAACCGACAAGACCAGATTCGAAGAGAGGACAGGGAGGGGAAATGGCAGGAAAAGGTCAAACAATATACCCCTCTTCTGAAAACCAATGACCCGACATACGAGCCCGACAACCGATACGCCGAACTATTTGAATTCCTTTTCCCTGAGCTTATAGTAACTTCGGGGTCGACAGTAACTTCGGAGTCAGATGACTAAACTGCACGAAGGTACAACTGCTTTGAACTCCTGGCTGAACGTTAAGGGAAAACGCGTCGTCACTTTTTGAGCTGCCCCCCGATCTCTTTCCCGTTGTGAACGACCGGAGTCCGGCACCAACCGGCCAATGACGGGGAATGTCGGCGACTGACGGCTCTTGGCCGTTTTGAGACCTCCATCCCGTAAGAATGTAACCGTTAATATTTTCCACTGCTTTTGAATAATCAGATAGTTCTGACAAGGGTCCTTATAATAAAGGGTATCTGAAAACCACGCACCTCACGGAATTGATTTCCCGTATCCCATCCTAATCCGACACCGCACCATCGTGCCTCATGAACGACATGAGGAAGACATCGATGCGTATCACCCACCTGCTAATTGCCGGGCTGCTCAGCACGGCTTTACCGCTGCAGTCGGTCCTAGCTGATGCAGACGCCGAGCGCGAAGCGCTGGCGCGTATCGCTTATGAACTCGACGCGCTCGAGGCGCTGATTCGCAAGGCGGAGTCGCAGGCCGAGCCGGATGCGCGCATTCGCTTTCGCTACGACTGGCTGCGCCAGGATCTGGCAAGGGTACAGCAAGGCGTCCAGGATCACATCGACGCCCCGCGTTCAGAGCCGCGGACCTTTCCGCCTCTGCGCGGTGACTATCGGCGGTGATGCAAAGCCATGACACCTGCTCAAGACGCGGCATTCCAGGCGGGCTCCGGAGTTACCTCTTCGACGCTACTCACGGCCATCGCCTCTGTGGTGATCGTGCTTGCCTTCGTGTGGGTGATCTGGGTGACGCTGGGTACCTTCCGCGCCTGGCAGGACGGGCAGGTCGGTATCTTCGACGTGATGTGGAGCGCGCTTCGCGCGAGCATCGTGCTCATGGTGTTGGGTTTCTATCTGCGGTGATGGCGATGTTTCACGCCATTGCAGCAACGGTTCGGGGAATGCCCCGGTGTTCATCAAAGGGGGAAACCCCGTTACCTCGGAGAAAAGCAATCATGCTGAAGAATATCAAACAGGGCGCAGCCGCGGTCGGGCTGCTGGCGATGTCCGCGTATCAGTCGGTGTGGGCGGCCTTGCCGACACCGGTACCTCCGAGTACAGCGCCGGCGGCGGGTGACTGGGTCGGGCTCATCCAGGGCTATATCAAGGACGGCGGCCTGGTGCTCGGCCTGGCCATCGCAGTACTCGGGTTCCTGTGGATCGCCTATCTAGGCTTCGCGAAGTTCAACGAGGCACGGCAGGGCAAGGCCGAGTGGGCCGAGGTCGGTGTGCTCGGGATCGTCGGTGCCGTGGTGCTGATCTTCGCCAGCTACCTGCTCACCGAAGCCGCCGGCGTTATCTAACAAGCCCATGTCCAATCGCGACGACATTCTCGCCAACCGGCTCAATGCCGAGCCGGCGATCTTCAAGGGCTGCTCGTCGTCCGAGCTGGGCGTCATCGTTGGTGTGGCCGCGCTCATCTGGTTGCCTGTCTCCCTCCTCCTGGCAGGGCTGATGGGCGCGGTCACCATGGGTTTCGGCATCGCCGGGGTTGGCGTGGTCGCCACGGTGATCGTGATGGCCACCTTGTTCCAGCGGCTCAAGCGCGGCCGGCCGGACGGTTATTACCAGCAACAGATCGCCATACAACTGGATGATCGCGGCTTGCGCCAGTCGCCGTTCATTCGGCGCAGTGGCGCCTGGGATATCGGGAGGAGTCGGAGTGCGACGCTACCGTTACGAGATCGATAACGTGCGCGCCCATTTGCGGTCGCTGTGGGTGATCATCGGCGTGCAGATCGTCGTCATCCTGGCGCTGTGGTTCGGTTGGAGTCAGGCACCACAACGCCTGACCGTGCATGTTCCACCGGACCTGCGCTCCGGTGCGACACTCGCCGTCGACGAAGTACCGCCGGCCAACGTGTATTCCTTCGCCTATTACATCTTTCAACAACTCAATCGCTGGCCCGAGGACGGGGCGCGGGATTATGGCAAAGCGATCTTCCGCATCTCGTCCTATGTCACCCCGCGCTATCGGGCCGACCTGATCGCGGACATGGAGTTGAAGGGCAAACAGGGCGAGTTGGCCTACCGCGTGCGCGGCGTGCAAGAGGTGCCGGGCCATGGCTATGAAGAACGCCGGGTCGACGTGCTGGCCCCGGGTGTCTGGGTCGTGTGGCTGGATCTCGATCTGTTCGAGTCGGTAAAGGGTATGACGGTGAAGACAACGACCATCCGTTATCCATTGCGAGTCGTTCGGCTCGCCGTCGATCCGGAGTCGAATCCCTGGGGTTTGGCGCTGGACGGTTTCGCGGCGGAAGGCCCACGGCGTCTGGCTGAATCCGAACTCAACAACGAAGCCGGGCAGGGCGGCTGACGGGGATCAACGCATGTATTCAATCAACCATTTCAAACGCGGCGTCATGTTCTGGCTGGGGGTCGGGCTGCTGATGATGCAGTCGATGGTCCATGCCGAGCCGGAAATCACCGAGCGCATCGAGTGGAACAAGACACCCATCCAACTCGATCTCAAGGTAGGACACGAACGCCTGGTGCATTTGCCCGGTACGGCCAAAGTGGGCGTACCGGCATCCTTGCAGCCAGTGCTGCGTACGCAAAGCATCAACGGAACCGTTTACCTTCTCGCCAGCGCACCGTTCGACGCCACCCGTGTCATGGCACAGAACATCGACGGTGGCCAGATGTTTCTCTTCGACGTGTCCGCGTCTCAAGAGGGCGGCCAGACGCATCCCGTGCAGGTGTACGTGAAGACGAACGGTGAGGGTCACGCCGAGACGACGGATTCATCCCTTGCGAGTCACAACACAACGGTGCAATACAGCTTCGTTGCACTCACCCGGTTCGCGGCGCAACAACTCTATGCACCCGCACGTCTCATCGAGGACAGGCCGGGCATCGTCCGTGTGCCGGTGATGCAGGAGCCCGTCAGCTTGATATACGGCGGCGCGATCAGTGCAACACCCTTGGTGGCCTGGCGGGCCGGGGCGCTGTATGTCACCGCCGTCAAACTGGTCAACCGTACCGATCAGCCGCAGACACTGGATCCGCGCAACCTGCGCGGTACCTGGCTGACGGCGACCTTTCAGCATAACCGCCTGCTGGCGGCCGGCAACGAAGCGGATACCACGGCGGTGTACCTGATTTCGGCACGGCCGTTCGAGGCCGCAAGGTAAGCCCATGGCCATCGCAACCAGCAATCGACTGTTACCCCTCATCGCTGGCGTCATGGTACTCATGCTGGTGTTCGTCATCCTCAAGTCCTGCTCGAACGGCACGGATGACCAGGTCGTGATGGACGCCGTGCCGCAGGCGCCGGTGCCGGACGCGGACACGCCCGCCGACACCATCAAGACCCTGACCGCGAACGTCGCGGCGATGACCGCCGAGGTCAAAGCCTTGCGGCAGGACAACGCGACACTGCGTAATGAGAACCAACGTCTGCTGAGCAGTCGCACGCAGATCGAGGAGAACGTGGCTACGCGCGTCAAACGCGAACTCTTGTCGCGTGAGAATGACAAGGCCACGCAGGATCGATTGGATGCCAGTGTGCTGTCGTCGCTGACGGCACGGGTGGATGCCTTGTCACATTCGCTATCGCAGGGGAAGTCGACAAAGGGCGCCGGCGATATCCCGGTCGGACTGGGTTTCGACGGTGGCGGGGCAGGGGTGCCGCCCGCCGGCCTGGTCTGGATCGAACCGCTGGATGCCATGGCTGAAGACACAAGTGGCGCGAAAGGAACCGGGTTGTTGCACCAGGTGCGCCAGTCCACCGGTGGTGCGCTGAGTACCGCCCGCGAGCAGACAGGCAATATCGCCCGTGAGTTGGAGACGGTGCGTCCCGTCTACACCGTGCCGCGCAATGCCACGCTCATCGGGTCGACGGCCATGACGGCCTTGGTCGGTCGGGTACCGATACAGGGCCAGGTGCGTGATCCCATGCCGTTCAAGGTGATCACCGGGGCCGACAACCTCGCTGCCAACGGTCTCAGCGTGCCCGGCGTGCAGGGTATGGTATGGAGCGGTACTGCCATCGGCGACTGGACCCTGTCTTGCGTCACCGGCCGGCTCGACTCGGTGACCTTCGTGTTCGACGACGGCACCATCCGCACGATCTCCAGCGATGACCGCGGTGGCCAGTCCGGCGGCAACAAGCGGCCCTTGGGCTGGATCTCGGATCAGCAGGGCATCCCCTGCATCAGCGGTGAACGCAAGACCAACGCCCCCGCGTTTCTCACCCAGCGCATCGGCGTGATGGCCATCCAGGCGGCGGCCGATGCGGCGGCCGCGGCCGAGACGACCACCGTAGTCAGCGAGAGCGGCGCGGCGAGCAACAATGTCACCGGCGATGCTGCCAAATATGTGCTCGGCAAGACCATCGCCGGCGGCAGCGACGAGGTCGCCAAGTGGCTCATGGAACGTCAGTCACAGAGCTTCGACGCCGTGTTCGTGCCGGCTGGCGCCCGCATCGCCATCCACGTCGACGTTGAGCTCCCCATCGATCTCGATCTCAAAGGCAGGAAACTCGATCATGCGAAAGCCATCGATCCTTATCACCGCGCTCGGCTTGACTAGTTTCGTGCTGGGCGGCTGCGCCAGCACCAAGGAGGCCGTATTGCCCCAGGACGGCCCGCCGATGAAAACGATCTACGAGCAACACATCCAGGAGATGGGCGCGCGCGATCCCATGGCGGTGCGCGAGGCGTTGGGAACTCGCCCCGTCATTGACGGCGAAGGTTCGCTCCATGGCTACGCGCGCGAGGCCCACAACGAGATCGACGCCACCTTTCCCCGGCTGCCGAATCCGAGCCTGGTGATGTATGTGTTTCCACACTTGGCTGGCGACGAGCAGGTGCCGGTGCCCGGTTATGTCACGACCTTTCCGATGTATGAGCGGGTCGAGTACGCGCTGCCCGGCGAAGTGCCGGCCAACCTGCAGCGGAAATAAACGTGGCGAAGTCTAAAGCGAACCATTCAGCGAAGAAGGCACACGATCCGACGGAAGCGCCTCTGACCACGGCGGCAGTCAAGCGCTTGTACGATCGCCCGCCGTCGTTCACCGATCTGCTGCCCTGGGTCGAGTACGATCCGGACAGCCGCACCTTTCTGTTGGAAGACGGCGTCAGTGTGGGCGCCTTGTTCGAGATCACTCCGGCCGGCACCGAGGCCCGCACCCCGGAGTTCATGCGGCAATTGCGTGATGCCATCCAGACCGCACTCACCGATGCCATCCCCGAAGAAGACGACGCACCGTGGATTTTGCAGGTATACGTGCAGGATGAGCCCAGCCTGAAAGCGTTCCAGCAGGAAGTCGCCGCCTATGCGCAGCCGAGCGCCAAGGACAGCACGTTCACCCGGCACTACCAGGACACGTTTGCACAGCACCTGGCGCGGATTACCCGTCCCGGGGGTCTGTTCGAGGACACCGCGGTAACCGGAACCCATTGGCGGGGACAGGTGCGCCGCGTGCGTGCCACGCTCTATCGGCGCTTGAAGGTCAAGGGCAAGACCCCGACAGCGGTCGAGGTGGAAGAGGCGATGAACGACGTGGCGACCAAGTGGGTCGCCTCTCTGGCCTCGGCCGGCATTCACGCGCGGCGCGGCACCGGCAAGGATCTCTACGAATGGCTGTTGAAGTGGTTCAATCCGAAACCGGCGATCGCCGATGGCGATCCCGACAAGCTGTTGGAGATCGCCCCGTATCCGGGCGACGCGGACCTGCCGTTCGGCTACGACCTGGCCGAACGGCTCACACTCACCATGCCGCGCTCGGACAACGAGACCGCTACCTGGTGGTTCGATGGACTGCCGCATACCGTGGTCACGATCCAGGGGTTGCGGCGGGCGCCGGAAGTGGGCCACATGACCGCCGAGCGCCAAGCCGGCGACCACGTCTTCTCACTGTTCGATCGCCTGCCCGAGCACACCGTGATGGTGCTCACCCTGACGCTCAAGCCGCAGGATTTCACCCGCAATCACATCGCCCAGGTCAAACGGGCCGCCGTGGGCGACTCCGCCGAGGCGGCGCTGACACGCGAGGACGCGGAACTCGTGGAGCGAGAGATGGCGCAGGGCAACAAGCTCTACCCGGTGAGTATCGCCTTCTACGTGCGCGGCGATAATCCCAAGGCGCTGCGCACCAACGTCAATCAGTTGAACGCAATACTGCTGCCCAACGGCCTGCAGCCGATCCTGCAGGAAGCGGATCTGCTCGCGTTGGACAGCTACATTCGCAACTTGCCCATGGCCTATGACGTGTCGCTGGACAAATCCAGCCGCCGCTCGCGGTTGGTTTTCTCCACTCATACCGCGAACCTGCTGCCCCTGTACGGCCGGTCAAAGGGCACCGGTCATCCAGGGCTGGTGTTCTTCAATCGCGGCGCCGAACCGCTGGCCTTCGATCCGTTGCACAGGGCCGACCGTAAGAAGAACGCCCACATGCTGATTCTCGGGCCCACCGGCGCCGGCAAGTCGGCACTGCTGGTCTATCTGCTGCAACAGATGGCCGCGGTGTACCACCCGCGCATCTTCATCATCGAGGCCGGTGGGTCGTTCTCGCTGTTGGGTCAGCACTTCCAGGCCCACGACGTATCCGTCAACCAGGTCACCTTGAACCCGAACGTGGACGTGAGTCTGCCACCATTCGCGGATGCCCTGCGCGTGCTGGACAAGGAACACCGTGTGCGTCTCGGCAAAGAACCGGATGACCTGGTCGACGACGATGACGATGACGGATATGACGAAGGGGACGAGGGCGGCGGTCGAGACATTCTCGGCGAGATGGAAATCGCCGCCCGGATCATGATCACCGGCGGTGACGAACGCGAGGATGCGCGCATGAGCCGGGCCGATCGGCTGCTCATCCGCAACGCCATCTTCCTGGCCGCCAAGACCGTGAAGGAGGGTGCACGGAATCAGGTGATCACCGAGGACGTGGTCAGCGCCTTGCACACCATCGGCCGGGATCAAAGCCTGCACGAGCACCGGCGCAATCGGGCGATCGAGATGGGCGACGGTCTGGCGTTGTTCTGCTCCGGCCTCGCCGGCCACTTCTTCAACCGGCCCGGCACCCGCTGGCCGGAGGCCGATGTCACCATACTGGAAATGGGCATCTTGGCGCGGGAAGGCTACGAGGATCAACTCACCGTGGCCTACATCTCCATGATGAGCCACATCAACGACCTGGTGGAACGCCATCAGCACGACGCCCGACCCACCCTGGTGGTAACCGACGAGGGTCACATCATCACCACCAATCCGTTGCTGGCCCGCTACGTAGTCAAGATCACCAAGATGTGGCGCAAGCTCGGCGCCTGGTTCTGGATCGCCACCCAGAACCTCGAGGACTTCCCCGACGCCAGCCGCAAGATGCTCAACATGATGGAGTGGTGGTTGTGTCTGGTCATGCCCAAGGAAGAAGTGGAGCAGATCGCACGCTTCAAGGACCTGACCGACGTGCAGCGCAGCCTGCTGCTGTCGGCCCGCAAGGAACCCGGCAAATACGTAGAGGGTGTGGTGCTCTCCGATAACCTGGAAGCCCTGTTCCGCAACGTGCCGCCGCCACTGTCACTCGCACTCGCCATGACCGAGAAACACGAGAAGGCGGAGCGCGCCGCCATCATGCGCGAACGAAACTGTAGCGAGCTTGAGGCGGTTTATGCCATTGCGGAGCGGATTGCCGCAAATCGACACGGTTAAGGTCCGTATAGAACCAATCACACTGCGAGAAATAAGGGTCTGTAGCGGCTTGCTGTTCTAAAGATCCCTCCAGGCGAAAACAGTCATACAGATCTCTTTTTGAACTAGGGAACGTCTGAATAAGCCATGAAAAACACCAATCCCATTTCACGATGCTGATATTTTTCATGGGTAATCGTCTTTTTCGCCAGTGTTGCGCTCGGTTTTCACCGGCTTTCGCACTGGATTGTGCGATTCCGTGTGTT